>DFHD01000069.1 GCA_002372545.1 Lachnospiraceae bacterium UBA3732
TAGGCAGCCGGACCTGGTCCTCCGCAGGTTGACCTGTCTCCTTAGCATAGATCCCTTTCTGGTTTCTTTGCCACGGAAACGGTATCCTCCGGCAGGACTGCCTGCATCTACGCTGCCTTTTCCTCTGCCATCACATCCGACAGCTTCTTAAGGTCAGCGTATACACATGAGGTTCTGCGCTGCACTGCAGGAACTTTTGCCTCCAGTACAGACCGCTCCGTCTCCGGAACGGTTTTTAATAATTCCCTGATGAAATATCTTGCTCCGATGTTGTACGATGCCGACAGGTCACAGTTGTACTGCTTCCCATTCTGAAATACAGCCAGGGAATGGTTCTTCGGATCCCTCGTCACCTTCCCGGACCCGTCATACGCATACGCACTCGTCTTCCAGGCACATATCCTCGAGATCCGCATCCCAAGCCTGTGCGCCTGATGCTCCGTGATCTTCTGCACCGCCTGCTTCTTCCACATGTGGAGCTTCTGCCGGTTCTTTCCCCGCATCTTCCTCCCCTGCATGTCCAGATGCTCAAACACGATCACATCCGCACTGTTTTCTCTGGCGAACTGTATGATTGCTCCCGCTGTCTTCCTGGCGATCTCTTCATTCAGCCTCGATGCGTATGCCCAGAAGCCTCTCACTGACTGCGGCCCATGCTTACTCTGGTGCTTCCGCACGCGGTTCAGCACATGGTGCAGATGGTCTTTTTCAGCCGCAAACCTGATAAACCTCCTTGCGGCGACAGTTCCGTCCGCTTTCATGATGCTGCACACCGCGTCCGTATTAATCCCAAGATCCACCGCGCATACACGTTGCTGAATGGGTTTCTTACTCGTCAGGGAGACGCTGGTCTCATAGGCAAACTGCAGGTAATACTTCTTATGTCTTTTGACAAGGACCGGGGACTTCGCCTTTACATCCGACCAGTTCTTCCTCAGATAATCCAGATCTGTCTTCTTCAGCCGGATCTCCTGCCATATCCAGTCCGTTCCGCTGTACAGCTTCAGGAATACCCGGTCCTCTTCTTTCCGGTACATGTTGTCTTTATAAAAGACAGGCATATAGTAAGGCCGCACGTCCCTTCCCTCTTTCTTCCGGCTGCTGAGCGGACATGCCCTTTGCCCTGTATGCCTGGAAGATACCTCCCCGATCACATGCTGCAGGATGGCTCTTCGCAGATAGGACGGCATCTTGGGGAACTCTGTATCAAAACCATACTTCGCCTTCCTGCCGCGCACCGAATGGATCAGCCGCTCCGCCGCGTTGAACCGCCGCTTCTCCCCATCGATCGCTGATAGAGCATCCCATTCCCCGTCGATCACAGGCACAAGCCAGCTCACCGCACGGCGGCTGATCTCCATCGTCCGTCTCAAAGGCGTATGCAGTTTCAGGATCTCAACCTTATACCCTGATATCACCAGCATCCGTCATCCCCCTGTGGTACGCGTTAAGCCGCTCAAGATTCCTGGGTGGCCGGCCGGGACCGCTCCATTCCTTCTCCTTCTGGCTCTCGATATAGTGAATGATCTGCTCCCTGCTTCTGTCACTGACCGTCACAACGCAGTAGGACGGGTTCCACAGATGACCTCCCCACAGCTTCTTCTTCATCTGGGGATGGAGCAGGAACAGCTTCCTCGCGATCCCGCCCTTCATGATCTTGATCATATCCGGGATACAGAACTGCGGGCTGGCATCGATCAGCAGATGAATGTGATCCGGCATCACCTCAATCGCCATGATCTGAAACCTGTATTCCTGGGCCAGTTCCTGAAGAAGAGACTTGCAGTCCGTGTCCACTCCGTCCTTCAGAACCGGCCTTCGGTACTTTGTACACCAGACGATATGGTACTGCAGAGAATAAACATATCCCCTACCATATGTTAATTCGTTCTCTTTTATTTATAGATGTCTTTTTCCATATATTTATTATATCAGATGAAAACAGACTTGTCATCATTTTTTTCGAACATATATTCCCTTTTCCCCCAGCCGCTTCCTCTGTTCGACCGACCTGTATACAGCTAATAAATGTTGCTTATATGCTAAGGAACTATTCCCCATTACCCCCAATAAGCACCCGGATCCATTAATATCCGAGTACGGAAAGCCCGCACCTGTGAGCAGGGGCGGGTTGACAACATGCCTGTGATGTAAGCGAAAATGGGGTGAGCGAACAGGCGCGCAGAGTATCTGATTATAAAATACTGAGGCTGGCTAACTCACGACTTAAGTCACGAGAATGCGCCAGCCATGTTTCAATATGCTCCTTTTCCAGCACCGACTGGTCTTTCGTCATCGGAACGGACAAAGAGAGCCGCTCCTTTCCAGCGATTTCAGGTACTGCCCGAATCGCGATCTTATATGCAGTGCTCTCTTCCGGGGTCTTTCCCGGACAGGCGATCACATCTGCCGCCTTAAGAATCCGTACGGCTTTCAGTGTCATCAGCTCCGGGGCTCCCGGTCCGACACCAACCCCATACACACATCCCGGCATATTATTTCTCCCCTTTCATTCTGGAACTGTGAAGCCTCCTGATCAGCCTCTTCAGAAACAGTGTAATCGCTATGCAGATCGGAAAAAACGGCGTAAACGGGCCTGCCCAGAACACAAGGTATGCAGACGCCACCGCAAAACACCATTTCCACCTGAAAACGGCATACAGAAAATATCCGCCCCAGACAGGGCAGTACATGACAGCGACAACCAGGGCAAACAGCAGTACTGTTTCCCTGTTGCCGCATTCTTCTTTGATCCGCTTCAGAAAACGAATCGCTTTTTCCTTTAAATCCTTCATTACAGATGTCCTCAAGTCCATTGTATGGGCATCGTACATTAAGTCAAACGGTTATGCTTCTTTGTCTTCCCCGCTTTCCTCAGGATGGATCACATCCTTCAGATCCCTTTCCTCAATCTCTTCCTCCGGCAGGATGATGGCCGCGATAATGTAAAGCAGAAGCCCCGCCCCTGCGAACAGCGTGATCGCTGCCCATATCAGGCGCACCACGTTTGAATCAACTCCGATATAATCGGCGATACCTCCGCATACGCCGCAGATCCGCCTGTCCGTTTTTGATTTCCTGAGTTCTTTTCTCATGTTCTTCACTCCTTTCCCAGTCGAAACCATTCTGGCATATTCTTATGAAAATGCTGTTAACTGTTTTCTGTTCTTAGTGCATATTCCGAAGGGATCCAAGGATCCACTCAACCTGAGCGATGGCGTCCGCCACCTGCTTTCTCGCATTCTGGATCTTTGACTGAACCAGCCAGTCGGCAATCAGGCCATCGAAGAAAAAGTCCGCAAAGGTCAGGAATCCCCCGATATCAATCTGAAGGTTCTGAATTGCCTCAACATCCCTCAGTTCCTTCTGAAAGAGCCGAAGATCAGACTTTGCCCTCTCCAGGCACCGGGATGCCTCACCAATCCTGACGTGCTTCACAAGTCCCGACAAGCCACTCCCGCCAAACAGGTCCACGATCCCCCAGAGGCGTGCGCCTCCCAGGTAATGCTCTGCATCCCTTAGGCTTTCCAGCGCACGCTCTCCGGCCCTGACCGCCTCCTGCCTTTCCCTTTCCGCGTCATAATATGCCATCTTCATGTCCTCCTTCCCGCATATGCCTTACTGAAAGTGACGAAGAAACGTCACAACAAACGGAACAACAACCTTGCTGAGCACAACTACCACCAAAATGATTGGCAGAAGCATCAGCCCAAAGCCCGCCAGAAGGCGGATTACCCAGAAGAAAGCCATGATTCCAAAGAGGAATCCGAAGGCCCTTCCCGCAGCCCTGCTGCCAAAAAACAGTGACATCAGGATCCAGAAAACAAACAGATTCATCAACATATCTCTCACCTCCTTGGGTGATAAAAAAACGAGACCTTTACCATGGCAAATGCTGCCACAATAAAAGTCTCGCTCTCTCACTTGATACGGATACTCATCGCATCGGCTGACGGTTTCAAGCCCGCTGGTCCATCCGGCATATGCCCGGGACCGGCGTTTCGCTACTCCCTTTTATGCTTTAATATACGAAACGGGTGAAGCGAGGGCTAATGACTCCTGAAATGCCGCAGCCGGACGACACGCCTGAGCAAAATATACAGCACATTAATCACCATACACAAACCTGCTATGATCAGGAACCACATGACAACTGTTGCCGCCGGCTCTTCGTAAACCCTCAGGAAGAAATATGGCCCGTCCAGCACTCTGAGGATATTCAGAATCAATGCGATCAAACCGTACAGAAGTGTTGCCGCCACCGGTGCAAAAAACATGCGCTTCGAAAGAGGTCTCTCGTTTTGTGTAAAGATGAACGTAACCACTGAAAGCAACGGTCCCAGAAAATGGTTGATTGGCGCAACATCAGAAAAGAAGTAGTAGTCAAACCCACCCTGAGGGGCAAGCACAAGTGCCGCAATCAGAAACGTGACGGTCAGACAGACTGCACAGACCAGATGAAGGACAACCAGCCAGTAAGGAACCGGAATCCTGCGCAGAAGATATACCAGCATGCAAATGGAAACAACCATCTGCAGGACATTGCTGTCTATCGTATAGTACTGAAACATGCCAATGCCAAAAGCCCGGATATCATGCACGAAAGCTATGATCTCCAGGATTGCAAGGATTGCGTGGAGAAATACCGCTCCTCCTCTTCCCTTCATGTTTTCACTCTTTCCCTTTATCATTTTCTCTGTAAATGATATCAAATCCTGATATTTCCAAGCAGGCTTCCAAGGGACGTCCCAAGTTGTTCCTCATTCTTTTCCTTCTCAAGCCTGTCCTGAAGGAAACGGGATTCCGGGTTCTTTTCCATCTTTGCAATCAGCCGCGCGGTATTTCTCGCATCCACCAGACCGTCATGCTGTTTGCCTTCCGGCTCGATCTCGGCAAACATCAGGGCATCCTCAAGAGACATCCTCCACGGTTTGCCAAAACGTTTCCCCGCAATCTGCTGGTAATCTGCCCAGTGCTCCTTATCCAGAAACATTTCCATCTTCTCTTCATCAATTCCCTTTGCCTGGATCTCCCGGGTAATCTGGACATAGTCCGTTTTGCTCCATGAGTAGAAGGTGACCTCATGTCCGGCAAGCCAGGAAAGCATGTTATCCAGTGCCTTTTCCAGGTTCGGCGCCTCCAGAATATCCCTGTCGCTGATTCCGGTAAGCTCCTGTATGAAATGGTCAATCCTTCCGTATTTCGGGCGGACATAGGACGAGAACTCGCCACATATCTCGTATTCCTCATCCATCATGACAGCGCCGATCTGGATGATCTCATGCTCGTAAGGATAGTCCTTCCACTGGTATTCCTTCTGGACAATGCACATCTCTATATCAATTACTACGTTTACTTTCATGAACGCCTCATTCCTCTTAACGGATGAAATGCGTCGGCTGCCACGCTTCCTTCTCCGGAAGACCGTACTTTTCTCTGCCAAGCGCGATACTCTTCATCAGGAACGTCATGTTCGTGGCCAGAGCCCGCATCGTCTGCAGCCCTTCCAGATCCTGCTCCGCTTCCCCTTTCATCCTGCCATGAACACTGTTCCATTACTGGCTCGAAGCGATCGGCATGCCGGAAATCCCGAAGTACTTGTTCAGTTCGTCATATGTGGCAGAGCAACCGCCTCTTCTTGCCACCACAACGCTTGCGCCCACTTTCATGGTCTTGTCAAACCCCGTGCTGTAAAAGAGTCTGTCAAGGCATGCAATCAGCGTCGCATTTGCCGAAGCATAGTATACGGGCGATGC
>DFHD01000037.1:0-28542 GCA_002372545.1 Lachnospiraceae bacterium UBA3732
GATCAGCTCACGCTGTCCGCGGCCGATGGGGAACATGGAATCGATCGAAAGAATACCGGTGCTCATGGGTTCGGAAACGCTCTGCCGTTCTACAATACCCGGCGCAGGCGTCTCAATGGCCCGATAACCTTCCGCGAGAATGGGACCCTTGCCGTCCACCGGCATGCCCAGAGAATCCACAACTCTCCCAAGGAATCCGTCACCCACAGGGATACCGGCGGTTTTCTTCGTCCTTTTTACCCGGCTTCCCTCCTGAATCTCATCATCCGGGCCGAAAAGAATGATACCGATCTCATCCTCACGGATATCCTGCACCATTCCCTTTACGCCGCAGTCAAACAGCACAACCTCGCCGTAAACAGCGGAATTCATGCCGCTGGCCACAACAATACCGTCGCCGACGGTAAGCACCTGCCCCTCCTCCTCAGCCAGAGCTGCAGGCTGCCACTGATGGATGGCATCCTTAAAGAGGGTGATATAATCCCCTGTCTGGGTGGGATCCTCCCCCACGGTGAGAAGCATTTCCCGGAGCTGCTGAAGACGTCCGTTATCTGTCCAGTCAAAGGTTTCCGTATCCACGACAAGACGAAAGCCGGAGCGGATAGAGGAATCCAGGATCGGACGAACCTTGTATTCTTTTCCGTATTTTTTCTTCAGAAAGGCGGCAATCCGCTTTTCCTGATCATATGTCGGCGGATCTGCGCAGTAGAGGAGCGCAGTAAGATCAGCCGTTGTTTTCGCTGTCTCTGCCATCCTCTAAACTCCTTTCGGCACTTTCCAGGAACTTATCATACAGTTCCTCCGAGCCTGCGTTCACAAAGAGATGTTCAGCCGCCTCATCCAGCATTTCCGCAATCTCTGTTCTGGCGCTGCCAATGATCTCCGCCTTGCGGATCTCGGCTTCTCCCTCTGCTTTCCTAATGATGCCTGCCGCGCTCTTCTCCGCATCCTCTTCGCGGCGCGCGCGCATTTCCTCGAGCTCAGCCGCAGCAGCCTTCCGGCGGTCTGCGATCTCTGCTTCGATCCCGGCAATTTTTTCTTCGTATTCTTTTTTTGCGTCAGCAGCTTCCTGCTTCATCCGTTCTGAAGCCTCGGCTTCCTCACGATAATGGTCCTCTCTCTTTTTCATGAATTTCTTTACCGGTCCGTAAAGAAGGACATAAAGCCCGGCAAAGAGAAGCAGAAAATTGAAAAGGTGCAGAAGGATCTGCTGCCAGTCTATGTTCAGTGGCATAGTGATTTCCTCTCTTATTTCGGTGTATAAGAACAGTCAGCCTTATTGATCACATAACGAATATGATCAATATGGTTACAACCAGAGCGTAGATAATGGCCGTCTCAATGAAGACAAGACCAAGCATCAGGTTTGTACGGATCTTTCCATCCGCCTCCGGCTGTCTGGAGATACCCTCGTTGGCCTTTGCAATGGCAAGACCCATACCGATGGCACCGCCGGCTGCCGCAATACCGATGGCTATTGCTGCCGCTATTGCCTTTGCCCCTGTATTATCCTCCTTTTCAGCAGCTTCCTCATCTGTTTCATCTGCTTCGGTCTCTGCATTTTCTGCAGCAAGGACGACGCTTCCATCAGACTTTGCCTCTGCCTTAAAGGGACTGATCAGTGCAGCCATAAAGATGACCAGCATGACTGCAAGAATGCCTTTTCCAATGAATCTGCTCTTTTTCATGAATTTACCTCCACCTCTTGTGTTATCTTTTTCTTTATATTTTTTTCTTTTTTATGCGGCTTTTCCGATACCTCTCCGTAGAACATGGCTGTCAGCATAGTAAGGACGTATGCCTGGATCAGCGCATGCATCAGGGTAAAGAGAATACCTACTACTACCGGGAGCACAAAGCTCAGCGTCAGGTAGTAATAAACAAGCTCCGTTACCAGCATACCCGACAAAAGGGCTCCAAAGATTCGGAAGCTCATGGACACCGGGAGAGAAAACTCCTTCAGCGTTTTTCCGACGCCGCCAAGTCCATTCCCCGCGATCCCTCCTGACAGGATGATCAGATAGGAAAGACAGCCCATACATATGGCTCCGTTGATATCCGCCAGCGGTGCGGGAAGCGATATCGCATGTCCCTTCGTGGTGGAGAGCTGAATGCCGAACAGCTCAAAGATGGTTCCCACAAAGATATATGTGCCTGCAGTAAAGATATATGCGCCCAGAAAATGGTTCTTTTCCGGGCTGGAGCCCTTTGCCAGCCTGTCGAAGAAGCCGACCCACTCCTCCAGCAGCATCTGCAGTTTTCCGGGAACGTACGTGAACTTCGGAATTACCGCAATACGCAGGATAAGGGCAAACAGCAGGATCACCGCCGTCACCAAAAACCCGCTGGCCAGAGAAGGATTGACATCCATGAAACCAAAGAGGCTGATCTTGTTTTCTTCATGAAGCACGGCGTCATTCATCGCCTCGCCGATGGACTCATGGTGCTCCGATCCGGGCACCAGGAAGATTCCCACCAGAACAAGGATCAGAATGATTCCCGCAGCAAGCAGAAATCTGGTTCTCTTCTTTTTTTCCAAGGCCGATACTCATCTCCTTTTTTCTGAATTTCGATATCCTGTTACAACCTGATATTATGATGTCGGGGTCAAAAGTATTTGCCCCTACTTGATACACTCAGCACGCACATATTATAAACCAATGAACACTTAGATTCAAGTCGTAAACGCTATGCATATTGACTTTTGAACATCCCCCCATTATAATCAGTATTTGTGGAATATTAAGCTGTGGAGGAAGGTTTGATGTCATACTCAATAAAGGCAGATCAGATTACCGAGGAGGAGCGCAGAGCCGCAAAAGAAAAGCCTTTTCGGAATGGCAGTTCATACTCGTATCTGGAAAATGCCGATGATAATGGCTTTCAGGACGCATATAATGAGCTGGTCCGGAGGATCAGACATACGCGGCAGATGTATAAGGACCAGCTGGATGGTCTGACAATCAGGGAAGCCGAACTGAAGGCTGACATCCGGAGTACAAGAAAAAACCTTTGGATATCCACTGCTGTCACCTTTCTCCTTTGTCTTTTCTTCGGCTTCCGTAACCGGATTGCCAAAATTGCTGTCTTATCGGATTTTTCCAGCACCGTTATGGTCATTCTGGAAATGGTTATTCCGATTTTTATTGCAATCTTTGTTTTCTTCTTCATACCTCTATTCGGTATCCAGCTCGTAAAACAAAAGAAAACCAGACGAATTCTTGAAGGATCCGGCTTCGCAGCAGAATCTGCAAAGAAAAAGGGATTCATCACCTTCCGGGACGAACGGACCTTCCTGAAAAACCGTATTGCCAATATCGATGATTACATGGACCAGCTGGTCTTCCGCGAGATCAACAGGGAAACAGAAACGCTCAGGAAGATGGATCTGACCAATATTCTCCGGAAGCAGGGTATCTGGGAAGAGGGCGCTCTGGCCGGGGCCGGCGAGGCCGGTGAGGCCACTGAAAAGGCTTATACCGGGGTACTCAAAAAGGATCCCGGCGAGCATTTCGGTGAGGAAAAGTGGACTGCGGAGCAGCAGGATATTATTGCCAAAATGCGTTCCCTGTCCCTCTTCAGGGAATACCGCGCCAGCACTATTAACGAAATGACTTCCATGAGCTACAATTGGGCTTTTATCAGCCTGACCTCCATCATCGGCGTGTTTGCCTTTATCATCTACGCTGTACATCACTGATTTTCCTGTATTTTCCACTTTTGTTGGCTTCCGGCAGCATATCCCCTCACTTCACCTGGTTTTACCTATCTTCGATTATGACTGCACCCTCCTCATCTATCCTGTGTATATGGATTCCGGCTGTTCTGAGACGTTCGAGTGTATCCTTATGCGGATGTCCATACATATTTCTTCTTCCACAGGAAATCACTGCATATCGGGGAGAAGTTGCAGAAAGAAATTCTGCCGACGAAGAAAAACGGGATCCATGGTGCGCACATTTCAAAATGTCCGAAGAAAGCCTTTCCTCCGGCCACAGCTCCAGTATTCGCTTTTCCGTTTCCTCACCGATATCTCCGGTATACAGAATCCTGCATCCCGGAATCTCTATACACATGACCAGAGAGTACTCATTCCCGCTTCTTTTCCGGTTGGGCTCGCCTTGTCCTGCCTCTTTTTTTTCTTTTGCCTCATTTTCCTCTTTTCCCTCACCCTCTGCTGCCAGTTTTCTCACCCGGTCGGACTTGCCTTGTCTCATCGCCTCCTCTTCACCGTCCTTCATTCGTTCCTCCCTGAAATCAGGATAAAGCACCGGTGCCCTGCAGCTTTTCCACTCAGGGCAATCGCCTGCAGACAGCATGACCACCTCTGTTCCGGAGGCTTTTGCTGCAGCAAGGAGCGCTTTCATCATCTCATCTTCCTCCGTTCCCGCCGCAAAAAAGATTCGCCTGACAGACACTCCGTATAGTCCGCTGTTTTCCAAAAGAAATCTAAGGCCAATAGTATGATCACGGTCCGTATGAGAGACAAATACCCCGTCTATTTCAGACATCCCGTAGTATTTCAGCGCAGGGATGAGCACAGTACTTCCCACGCTGTCCGATCCGGAGCCGCAATCCACAATCAGATTCGGTCCATAAGCCGCATGAATGATGGAACAGTCCCCCTGGCCAACATCCAGAAATACGGCTCTTGTCCGCCGTTCATTCAACCATCCGGTCACGAAAGGAAAAAGAACAGCAAAAGCAACCGAACCGCTGAGAAAAAAGATAAAACGTTTCCGGGCAAAGCGCTCCTCCCGTCCCTTCCGAAGAACAAGATAAACAAGCAGAAGGAGGAGTCCGTAGGCAAAAATCACGATAGGAAGATCCGCATGCCCGGGATTGATCAGAGCAAAGGGAAGCCGAAGTACAGCCCTGCATAGCCGGTCATAGAGCCGCAGGATCACGTATGGGATCAGACCGGTCAGCCTTGCGCCGGCCAGGAATATCTGTCCGGGAAAAAGGCCAAGAAGGGCAGCCAGAAATCCCCCCGCCACAAGGAAGCTCATCATGGGAAGCACAGCCACATTGAGGAGCATACTGTAAAGCGGTAATTCATAATAGAAATACAGGAGAAGCGGAAGCATAAATATATTCAGCAGAAGCACGGATATAAAGCCGGGAAGAAGAACCAGAAGCAGCTTTCTTCTACGGGGCGGGAGCCCTCTAAGACGCTGAACGCCCAGGATCTGCCGGGTGATCGCGCTTCCGGAAAGCATAGCCGCAACAGCCGCAAAGCTCATGAGAAGTCCGGCCGAGAAAACTGCCCACGGTCGAAAAGCCGCCAGAAGCACGAGGGAAAGAACAAGCGATGTGGAGCCATCCTCTGTTCTGTCCAGAAGCACCGCTGTTTCCCTGAGGAGAAGCATGAAAAGGGCTCTCATCACAGGAATGCTCATGCCGGTCATAATGGCATAAAAGGGCAGAACCAGCATCAAAACCAGGCTGCTCTTTTTTCCGTAAATCCGGAGCAGCCTCAGTAAAAAATGCAGCGCGCCGGCCAGAAGTGCAATATGCATACCCGAGATTGCCAGAACATGCGCCATTCCGTTTTTCTGGTATAGAAGCTTTGTCTCCCTATCCATTCCGGCCCGCTCCCCGAGAAGCATCGCTGCCAGAATGGAGGCTTCTCTCTCCGGAAACACTCTGTACAGCGAACGTTCCAGCCGCCGTGAAAGACGGGCAAGGCCATATCTCAGCCTGTTTCTTCTCCCGGTAAGCTGAACCTCTGCATCCTTAATAATGTAAGTGATTCCCTCCCGTCTGAGATACTCTGCCTCATCATATCCGCCGGGATTCCTTGCTCCTTCAGGCTGAGAAACCTCGCCATGAAATTCAATATACTCCCCCGGCAGGATTATCTTTTTTCCCTTTGATCCGGCCGGTTCTGCTTCCGCCGTCACGTACCGGAGTGTACGGTGCTCCACTACCCTATTTTCTTCTATGGTTTGCATTTGCGATCCCGTTCCGGCTCCTGCACCGGACCATATACCCGGGGAGATTTCTGCGGTTTCCACCATCACTCGTGCGCCGCCGCAGAGAATAATAATACGGGTTCTGTACGCCGACGCTCTGACGGAAATCACTTCTCCCCTTCCCGCCTTCCATTTATCAGAGTCATCCTGCATCGCGCAGGCAAACGGCCGCTCCGCCTTCCTCCGTTCAATCTCGGCAAAGAGCGATATTCCCACCCCCGCCAGAAAGAAAGAAAAAAGCAACAGAATGACGATTTTATTTCTCTTCGTCCTTCTGCTGCTTATGATGTCCAGCCAGATGGCCACGCCGCAAAGCAGCGCAGCCCATATGATTCTGTTTTCTCCGGCGGCCTCCCGGGCGATCAGTCCCAGAAGGAACATGAGCCCCGCCGTCATCAGAGGTCTTTTCAAGCTCAATCCCCCGTTTCGTAGTAGTAAAATGATTTTTCAGAATATGGCGCCTCCTCGATCAGGTCTCCCCCCTCCGTTGTCAGAGCGATCACATAATTTCGGGCATCCGACAGCCCGTTTAAGCTCCTTACAACAGCCAGCTTGGATAACAGACGCGTTTCCTCCTGCACCTCATCCTTCACGGAAAAAGTCAGATGGATCACCTTATCAGCATCTATGGAAAAGCTGACAAAAGTAATGCCTTCCGGAAGCTTCAGTGCTGAAGCAACCTCCTCCACTGAAGCAGAGAGAGAATCCGGCTGTTTCAGCTGAAATCTTTCCTGATCCGCCTCAACGGAATGCCCCTGTACATGGTACAGCGTAATGGTTCCCGCCGCAGATATGATGGTATCCTGCATGGCAGTACCTTCTTCTTTCTTTTTCCCGCAGCCGGAAACTGCCATCATGAGTGCCAGAAGAAGGATGACCGCCGCAAATCCGCTTTCCTTTATCTTGCTGATCTTCCGTATCTTGCTGATTTCCATTATCTTGCCGCTTTTCCGAATCTTGCCGCTTTCCTTTATCTTATTGCTCTCCTTCAGCCTGTCAATTATCCTTATCCTGCCCGTTTTCATTCTCTCCACAGCCCTGCTGGATTCAGCCTTCCTGCCGGATTCAGCCTTCCTGCAATTACCTGTATTTCTGCTTTTCTCAGCGATGCCGTAATGCTTCATCATTCGCTCTCCTCCTTCTTCAGGGGGATGCGAAGGGAGAAAGTGGTTCCCTGTCCCGATTCGCTGTACAGCCGTATCGTACCATTGTGGGAATGAATAATGCTTCTCGTAATAGAAAGCCCCAGGCCCGTTCCGCCGGTATCCCGGCTTCTGGCCTTATCCACACGATAAAAACGGTCAAACACCTTATCCTTTGCGTCATCCGGAATACCCACACCGGAATCCGCCACCTTGATATAAAAATACCGGTGGTCGCTGTTCAGCGTGACCTTGATCCAGCCGCTGTCCACATTATATTTCACCGCATTTTCAATGATATTGGAAACAGCCAGCGTCAGCTTGACCTGATCCACCTCGGCCGTTACATCACGGTAGCTCTCGTAAGAAATATCGATGCTCCTTCTTGCTGCAAGCGGCGTTACCGTCTTGATCACAGCCTCCAGAAGCTCGCCTATATTCACCTCGGAATAATTCATGACCGGATCCTGACGGTCGGTCTTGACGAGCGTCAGAAGGTCATTGATGATATCCGTCTCTCTGTCCACCTCGCTGACGATATCCGTCATGAAATCCCTGAATTCCTCAACCGTTGTATTTTCATTCTCCAGAAGCGCTTCGGAAAGCACCTTCATGGAAGTGATGGGTGTTTTCAGCTCATGCGACACGTTGGAAACAAACTCCTGCCGGCTCGAATCCACGGTCTGCAGAACCTCGACCATGGAGTTATAGTTTCTGGTCAGATGCCGCATCTCACGGAAGCCCTTTTCCTCCGTTTTTTCCAGCACATGCCCCTTGGCCACCTTATTGAGCTGTCGGGAAAGATCCTGAACTCCCCGGACAGCCGTACGGGCAATGATGTTCAGGATAATAATATCCACGACCATCAGGATACCGAAGATCACAATGGCCCTTCTGAGCAGATAGCTGTACCTCGCGCTGATCGACCTGGTGGAAGCGGTAAAGACCACAACACCGCGGATGCTCCCATCCTCCATCTTCACCGGCAGAATGATCTCTGCAAACCGGTTCCGTATGATCTTTCCCTGTGAAATCCTCCCCGTCATCACGTTCATGATATCGTCATGAACAATATAGTTTCCGTCCTGGGCTTTCCGGGTATCCGACATGATCTGATACCTGTCGGAAATCACCATGATCCTTCCTTCAGAAAGATAGGCGGCCTCCTCGATATAGCTGAGAAGGGGCGTAGTCAGCACCATATCATTTTTCTTCAGCTCCTCCACAAGATAGGATGCACGGTTTTCTGTTGTGTTGAGAAGCTCAACACTGGAACGCCTGCCGTAGAAATACATGATGCCCAGAAAAAAACCAAACAGAGAAAAGATGATGAGCATTGTCGTACATGCACTGAAGAAGGTTTTTATGCTGATATATTTTTTTTCTTTTTTTTCCGCCCTTGCCAATCTGTTCTTCTTCCTTCTTTTTTCTACTTTCTACTCTTCTTTCTGCAGATTTTGTGAAGTGACCTTTTGTCTGGGATAAAAATGTTTTCCGGGTTCACCGGCGCACACCAGCCGGCCTGTTTTGCCTGTTACGACTCATCAGTCTGTTTTGCCGGAGCTGCCGTGTCGGAGGGTTTTACCGAAGCCGCCATTTCAGCTGACTTTGCCGGAGCTGCCGCATTAGCCGGCTCCTCCTTCGTCTCCAATGTGCCGACAGCCTGATATGCCTCTTCATACTGCGCCTCCTGGGAGTCAAGTGAAGGCTCCTTATGAGGCACGTAGGTATAGTTGCCATCGGAATGAAGCTCTCTTGCCTTCACATTGTCCTCCATCTGCAGACGGAAGATATGCCGGATCCTTTCCCGGATAGCCGGATCGTAGATCGGCGCAGCCACTTCCACGCGGCGTACCGTATTCCGGGTCATGAAATCGGCCGAGCCGATGAAAATCTCCTCTCTTTCTCCTTTGCCGAAGATATAGATCCTGGAATGCTCCAGAAATCTGCCGACTATGCTGACAATCCGGATATTATCGGTTTTGCCCGGTATACCAGGATGGAGACAGCAGATGCCCCGCACCACCATTTCGATCTTCACGCCGGCCTCGGAGGCTTCGATCAGCTTATCGATGATCTTCTTGTCGGTAAGCGAATTGATCTTGATCCCGATGTAGGCATCCCCGCCATCCTTCGAGATCTGGATCTCCCGCTCAATCTTATCCAGTACCTTATTCTGCAGGCACTTGGGCGCCACGAGAAGGCTCTCGGTCCGCTTGATCACTTCGCCCAGAGAAAGCAGGTGGAACACTCTCGCCGCCTCTGCGCCAATCTTATCGTTGGCCGTCATGAGACAGAGGTCCGTATAAAGACGAGCTGTCTTCTCATTATAATTTCCCGTGCCGATCTGGGTGATGTACTTGATATCCTCTCCGTTTTTCATTGTGATCAGGCAAAGCTTGGAATGCACCTTCAGGCCGTCCAGGCCGTAGATTACATGACATCCGGCCTTTTCCAGCATACGGGACCATTCGATATTGTTTTCCTCATCGAATCTGGCCTTCAGCTCCACCAGAACATCAACCTGCTTGCCGTTCTCCGCAGCCTCCACCAGCGCCTCCACAACCTTACTGTGCTTAGCCAGCCGGTAAAGCGTCATCTTAATGGATACGACATTCGGATCGTTCGCCGCCTCATTCAGCATGTTCAGGAAAGGACGAATGCTCTCATAGGGATAGGAAAGAAGCTTGTCTCCCTCCAGGATCTGGGGAAGCAGCGGCTTCGATTCCAAAAGCTCAGCCGAACGCTGGGGCACCCTTTTTCCGAAAAAGAGCGACTCGTCATGCCGGAGCACATCCTGAATATCAAACATAAAGGAAAGCTCAAGGGGCGTCTCCGTCTTAAAGAGCATATCCTTATCAATACTGAGGTATGCAGCCATGAGCTTCAGCACCTTCACATCCAGATCCCGGGTATATTCCATCCGGACGGGCGTCAGCCGGCGTCTCTGCTTAATGACCTCCGCCATATGATCACGATAATTCAGCTCTTCATCATAAACCTTGTCCGCATCGATATCCGCATTTCTGGTCACCCGGATCAGTGACTTGGATACAATCTCATAGCCCTGGAAAACGCTGGGCAGGAAATGAAGAATGAGTTCCTCGGAAAGCATGTATGTTCCCTTACTGCCCGGGATTTCGATCAGTCTGTGGAACAGGCTGTTGGCGCAGGGGATAAGTCCGATATGCTGTTTATTACCCTTTGTCCGGAGAACAGCCACACAATAGATTTCATTATTCTTAATAAAGGGGAAGGGCTGCTTCTTCGTCACCACGTTGGGTGAGAGCAGAGGCAGGATCTCCTCCTCAAAATACTTTTTCAGATATGCACTGCCCTTATCATCCAGCTTGGCAAAATTGATCAGCTTAATGCCATGCTTTGCCACATGCTTCATCAGATCCACATACGCAGCATCCTTGCGGCGGGTAAGCTCCTCCACTCTGCTTCGGATTGCCTCCAGCTGAGCCTCGGCCGTCATGTTGGTCTTGTTTTCCTTTGGATTATTCTCCAGCAGCATCTGGTCATGCAGCGAGCCTACGCGCACCATAAAGAATTCATCCAGATTGGTCTGGAAGATGGAAATAAAGCTGAGCCTTTCGCAAAGGGGATTTCTGACATCCTCCGCTTCCTCCAGCACCCGCTCATTGAATCTCAGCCAGGACAGCTCCCGGTTTTCATACAGTCCTTTTTTTGCCATTTCTTCACCCCGTATCTCGTACTGCCGGATCCTTTCCGGCGCCTTTTCTCATTATATCGCTCAAATCAAATAGTGGCAACTGTTTTCTGCTGAGCATCCGGCCGAAGGCAGGCATTTGATCCTGTTATTTAAGAACTGCTGAATATAACCGGGATAATGGGAAACAGCTGCAACAGAAAACGGGAGACTGCATATGGCAAGTCTCCCGTTTATCTCTTATTGCGTGCTAGAGGATTCGAACCCCCGACCTTTTGGTCCGTAGCCAAACGCTCTATCCAGCTGAGCTAAGCACGCATTTCCAGCATCGCTTTCACAACGCAAAGCCTATTATAATTCAAAGCCCGCCTGAATGTCAAGTACCTCTGAGCGTAAATTCGCGGCAATTAGTGTAAATTATCGACAAATTCTCTGCACAGCCGCATCCGCTCAGACAAAAAGCCGCTTCATCCTTCGATTATCGTACCGGAGAATTGCCCGGATCCCCGATCATACCGGACAAAAACAGATTTCCGTTTCAAGATCCTCTTCCGGCGTACAGACGGAAAGACTGCAGAGCCCGTTTTCCAGACGAAGCGTCTTAATGAAGCAATCCTCAGGATAATATCCTGCCGCCTTCCTCCGTTTCCGGTAGACTCTTCCGCTTGCCTCATCCGCATAGAAAGAGGAAAGCGCCACAGATATGCCTTCCCCTGTATATTTCAGGTAGGCTTCCTTTCCGGTCCAGATATCACGAAAGATCATCTGACTTTCCGGGGCATCCCCGGCAGCTGATTTTGAAAATCCCTCCAGCCTTTCCTTCTCTGCCGGCGCAAACATCCGGTACGCCATCCGGAGTCCCGGATCCTCCTTTTGCTCTATATCCAGGCCAACCGGATACTCTGCCGTTGCCACAGCAGCAATATTTCCGGTATGGGACAGGCTGAAAAACACATTTTTATCTCCGGCCACAAGTTCCGGCTTGCCCCTTTCGCCCAGCTTGACCCGGTAATCCCCCGGCAGAAGACCGAATTCTTTTTCAAGAGCATGCTCTGCCAGAAGCCAGGCTCCCACGGAAACCGCCCTGTCAACCGGCCGGCGCAGGCGTTTTGCTTTTTCCTGCCTCCACGCCGGAAGGCGGGAGAGATATTCTCCCTCCCGCTCCATCATGCTTTCCGTATTCATTTTTGCCACATAGATCCGAAGCATGCCTCTCACTGTTTTCCCTTTTTCCAGCCAGCTAATCCCGCGGTTGTTATTCCTTGCTTCCGACCACCTGTACATCCACTGAACGTAAGTAGATCTCGCCCGGCGAAACATCCGTGATCACCACACTGCCCTGCAGGCCGGCAAAGGTTACTGGGGATGTCTGTCCAAATTTGCTGTGATCCGCCAGAATATACCGAGCTCCGGCTCTGGTGTTTTGTACAGCCGCTCTCTTGATCATCGCCTCACGGATATCCGGCGTGGTAAAGCCGGAGGTAAGGCTGATCCCGTTAGTTCCGAAAAACGCCTTGGTAAAATGATATTTCTGAATATGCAGAATGGCATCCGCGCCCACAATGGCTTCCGTGTTTTCTTTCAGCTCACCGCCGATCAGAAGCACATGCAATCCCTTACGCACCATGTCCTTTGCATGAGATACCGCATTGGTCACGTAGGTTGCCTGCTTTTCATGCAGGAAGGGAATCATGCAACCCACCGTCGTTCCGGAATCAATATATACATAATCTCCCGGAACCACAAGCTCCGCAGCGTACTTTCCGATCTTCCGTTTTTCTTCAACATTGATCGATTCCTTCACGATCACAGAAAGCTCAGTCTGCTGAACTGCTCCATCCATGGCTACCGCTCCACCAAACACCCTGACCAGCATGCCATCCCGGGCCAGGGCATTGATATCCCTGCGGACCGTAGACTCCGAAGCCGACAGCTCTGCGACAAGCTCCTGCACGGTTGCACTTCCCTTATCATTTACCTCATGTAAAATGAACGCTCTTCGTTCCTCTGTAAGCATTTATCTCACCTTCTTATACTCCGCAACATCCGTCTCTCTGACAGCCTTTCTTACAGGAAGGATCATACCGGGAGATACCGAAAGCTCATCATAACCCATTGCCAGAAATTCCTTTGTCAGTGAAAGATCCGCCCCCAGCTCACCGCAGATTCCGGCCCATGCGCCTCCCTTATGTGCAGCATCCGCGATCATCTGCAGCATCCTCAGGATAGCCGGATGATGGGGATCATAGAACTCATCCAGAGAGGCATTCTGCCTGTCAATTGCCAAAGTGTACTGGGTCAGGTCGTTGGTACCCACACTGAAGAAGTCAACCTCTTTTGCCAGCTCCTCAGCAACCATGACCGCTGCCGGAGTCTCGATCATGATACCGGTCTCGATCTCATGGTCATAGGCTATTCCCTCGCTGTCCAGCTCTGCCTTGACAGCAGCCAAGATCTCCTTGATTTTCTTCACTTCCTTAACCGAAATGATCATGGGGAACATGATCGATATCTTACCGTATGCACTGGCCCGAAGAATAGCCCGGAGCTGTGTGCGGAATACTTCCGGTCTGGTGAGGCAGATGCGGATCGCCCTAAGACCCATTGCCGGGTTCTCTTCATGGGGCAGCTCGAAATAATCCGCCTGCTTATCCGCGCCGATATCCAGCGTTCGGATGATCACCTTCCTGCCGGCCATGGTCTGCGCCACCTGCTTATAGATTGCAAACTGCTCCTCCTCTGTGGGATAGTCCTGGGAACCAAGGTAAATGAATTCCGAACGGAAAAGGCCGATGCCTCCTGCATCATTCTGCAGCACAAGAGCAAGATCCTTCGTATTTCCTATGTTAGCATATATATTTATCTTCTGCCCGTCAAGTGTTACATTTTCCTTACCCTTGAGCTGAAGAAGAAGCTCTTTTCTCTTCATCTCCTTTTCAAGAAGCGCCTGCTTCTTCTGCAGGGTCTCCGGATCCGGATCCACATAGACCTTTCCTTCAAAGCCATCCACAATACCGATCTTCCCGTCCACTTCATCACTCAGCGGGATATCCGCACCGATGATGGCCGGGATTGCCATAGTCTTTGCCAGGATGGAGGTATGCGAATTTGCCGAACCGTGCACGGTAACAAAGGAAAGGATCTTATCCTTATCCATCTGCACGGTCTCGGAGGGTGCCAGATCATCGGCAACCACGATCACAGGCTCATCGGCCAGGATTCCCCCCGCAGCTCCGCCGGAAAGAATGCGGATGATCCGCTCGCTGATATCCTTTACATCCGCAGCCCTGCCGCGAAAATATTCATCATCCATTCCCGCAAACATCGCAGAGAAATTATCTCCGGTCTGGGCAATGGCAAATTCGGCATTCACGCCCTCTGTCCGGATGATGTTCTCGGCGGAATCGATGAAATCGCCATCCTCCACCATCATCTGGTGCGCCTCAAAGATCTCTGCGCCGGATTCACCGACCTCCTTCACCGCCTTATCATAGAGCACCCCAAGCTCTGCGCAGGCCTTTTCTCTGGCATCCGCATATCTGGCGATCTCCGCCTCGGGGTCCTCAACCTTTATTCTTTTTACAGATTGCTCCACCTTCCGGTAAACTGCAAGCTTACCGATCGCAACCCCCTCAAATACCGATTTTCCTTCATATGTCATCATCATTCCGCCCTCTCCTTTATCAGTCCGATATGATAGCACTCCAATAGTTCCTCCAGATCAAAGATCTGCTTTCTGATCATTTCTCCCTTGTCCGTATCCTTCACCAGAAGCCGGTGCTTCATGGTCTCCGTCACCACCATCTCCGGTGTATTGTCGCCGTTCTTTTCAAACGCCTTATGCTCAGCCAGCGCCAGATGGTGGGAGTTGAAGATAAGTGTATAACCGGCGATCCCGGTCTTCTCATGATAAGCCTTCGAAAGCCCGCCGTCGATGACGTACAGCTTGCCGCCTGCCTTCACCGGCTTTTCTCCCCGGGAAACCTTCACCGGTACATGACCGTTGATGATATGCGCCGTCTCCGGTTCCAGCTCGAACTCGCGGAAGATCCGGTCGCAGAATTCCGCCCGGTTTGAAAATTCATAGTAGGGATTATAGTTCTCCTTTGCCATCGCTTTGTCGGAAAGGAAAAGCCCCTCAAAGGTGGCCATCCGGTCCTTTCCGAAAAGCGGCGAAACCGGTCCGGCCCACATATACCACATCATATCCACCGCTTCCCGTTTCTTTTCCGGTTCATCCTCTTCGTCCAGGAAGTATGCGTCTATGATCTTTTCCTGAAAATAATCCATCAGGCTCTTGCCCGATCGAAGGCCCTCCCTGGTGCGGATCACCAAAAATCCGCCCTTTTCATCCATGGGGATACAGCCATGAAACAAAAGATTATTATTGCAGCATTTATAGAGACTCCCGTGGGAATATAGGAAACGGATATGCTTCTGCAGACGGGAGCTGTGCAAGAAGGAATACCGGAGAGACTCCACCAGCTCTTCCTCCTCCGCTGTCAGCCTGTAGGGGTCCAGCGGATCCACTGTGGGAAAATGCGTATCCCGCATGGCATAATCCTTTTCACCGATCCGTACTGTTCCCTTTTCCCTGTCGATCTTATCCAAGAGCAGCCGGTCATCCATCTCGTATTCCGGATGTCTTTTGATCAGCTGCCCCGTCAGCTTCAGCTCGATCACGGAAATAGCCTTGCACATCTTTGCTGCATGAACAGGATCCACGGAATCATACTTATTGGTATCGAGAAGATGGGGCTTAAAGCATTCGCAGGGATCATCCCGGTAGACCGCATCCGCAAACATGGAGAGCGGCCGGAGGTTGATGCCGTAGCCATCCTCCAATACGTCAAAGGAATTATACTTTGTGGCAATGCGGAGAACGGTAGCGATACATGCCGTATTCCCTGCCGCGGCTCCCATCCAGCTGACATCATGGTTTCCCCACTCGATATCCACTTCCTGAAATCCGATCAGCTCATCCATGACATAATCCGCCCGGGGGCCTCTGTCATAAATATCTCCGATGATATGCAGCGTATCGATGAGCAGGCTCTGGATCAGCTCGGAAAGTGCCACGATAAAGTCATCCACCACCCCGACAGCCGTAACGGCACGCAGGATCTCCTGATAATACAGCTTCTTATCCGGAACCGTTTCATCCGTATGGATCAGCTCATCAATGGCATATCCGAATTCCTCCGGCAGCTTCTTTCTGACCTTTGACCGGGTATACTTGGATGCCACCTCCCGGCAGACCGCGATCAGCCGGTGGATCGTCTCTCTGTACCATTCCTCCGGCTTTCCGCCCGAACGGCGGATCTCCGTCAGCTTCTCCCGCGGATAATAGATCAGATTGGCCAGCTCCTGCTTATATTCCTCGCTGCAGGCCGCACCTGTGGTATCCTCGATCTTGGAACGCACCACGCCGGACGCGCTCCGGATCAGATGGATAAAGCTTTCGTACTCACCATGGATATCCGAGAAGAAATATTCATTTCCCTTCGGAAGAGACAGGATAGCCCTGAGGTTGATCATTTCCGCCGCACAGCTTCTGGCCGTTGGGAACTCATGACTGAGCAGTGTCAGATAATCCAGATCTCTCATGTTCTCTCCTCTCTTCTTCATTTTCCGTTTTTTTCTTCAACAGATCAAAACAGGCAGAATCGGCCGGGCTGCGCTGGGCAGCCCAACTTTCATCTGCCTGTAAGATCATTTTAGAGATTTGCCTCAACGAAGCTCTTTACTGCTTCCATTTCCTCAGCCTCATCCGGGCCGTCAAACATAAAGGTCACGGTATCGCCCTGCTTTGCGCCCAGGCTCATCACGCCCATAACACCCTTGAACGGCACAGTCCTGTCGCCCTTCTTTACCGATACGGCACTCTGATAGGTCTTGGTCATCTTGAACAGATCCGTTGCCGGTCTTGCGTGAATGCCGTGCTCATCCTTAAGTGTGTAATCAAACTGTACCATAATCCATGTACCTCCTCATTTTGTTTTGTTATTCGTTTATTTCAAATTCACCTGTGATCATATTCATTTTTTTATCTGTCTTCTTCCTGTCCCGATCCGCTTTTCATTTTCTTTTCACTCCCGCGGACCGGAAAACACGATCCTACTCTTCCACGGTTCTCTTCAGCAGGCCAAGCATTACGCAGGTCACGATGCTGCCCACCAGCCATGCAACGATATAAAGCATGGGGTTGCCCACTGTAGCGAATACAAAGAGTCCACCGTGAGGAGCCATCAGTGTACACTTGAAGAGCGCTGCCAGGAAGCCGGCTACACCGGCACCTACCATCGTGCAGGGGATCACGTGAAGCGGATCTGCCGCTGCGAAGGGGATAGCGCCCTCAGTAATGAAGGATGCACCCATAACCAGGTTGGAAACCGCAGAGCCTCTCTCTGCCTTGGTAAACTTCTTGGGGAAAATCCAGCAGGCCAGTGCGATACCAACCGGAGGAACCATACCGCCGACCATGATAGCAGCCATGGCCACGTAGCATGCCTCAACCTTGGGATCGGAGCTGGAAAGACCCTGTGCCAGATAATTGGATGCTGTTGCCAGCATACCTGTACCAAATACGTAAGCTGCCTTGTTGATCGGGCCGCCCATATCGATTGCCATCATTGCGCCCAGGATAAGACCCAGAACAGTGAGCATACCGGCGTCGGAAATTGCCGTCAGCATGTTGGAAAGGCCGGTGTTCGCCAGGCCGATCAGCGGGTTCAGGGCGAAGCACATGATCACACCCTCAAGGAAGATACCCACCAGCGGATAGATCAGTGTGGGCTTCAGGCCATCCAGTGCCGCCGGAAGCTTTGCACATATCTTTTGCAGGAACAGTACCAGGAAACCAGCCAGGAAACCGGCTGCGATACCGCCCAGGAAACCGGAAACCGTATTACCGCCGTCCGGCTGCTGGAATGCAAACTTGGAAATAAACTTCGAGAAACCGGTCACTGCGCTGCCGTCCTTCATCACGCCGTCAGCGAAGGTGAAGCCGGCAAGTGCCGCATTACCATTTGAGGCCAGCATACCGCCGACAAAACCAACTGCCAGACCGGGACGATCCGCGATTGCATAGGCTATGTAGCCTGCCAGCACAGGAACCATAAGTCCCATAGCCAGTCCGCCGATATACTTCAGAAGCGCAGCCAGCGGAACAATGGAGCCGAAGTCTCCGCCGCCGGTCTTGCCATATCCGGCAATGGTGTCGATCAGGAACGCGATAGCCGTCAGAATACCGCCGCCGATAACGAAGGGAAGCATGTGGGATACACCGTTCATCAGCCAGGTGTATACCTTATGGCCTGCGCCGCCCTTGTCGGAGGAGGAAGAGGAAGCCTCTTCATTACCGCCGCCGGCATAAACCGGAGCGCTGCCATCCTTAACGATGCCCATGATCTCGTCGGCCTTATTGATGCCGTCCGCTACCTTCCTCTGGATCAGCTTTTTGCCCTTGAACCGCTCCATGGGAACCTTGGCATCCGCTGTTACGACCACGCAGTCAGCTGCAGCGATATCTGCATCCGTCAGCATATTCTTTGCTCCGGAGGAGCCTCTTGTTTCGATCTTGATATGTACGCCCGCCTTCTTCGCTGCCTTCTCCAGCCCCTCTGCAGCCATGTAGGTATGCGCGATACCCGTGGGGCAGGAAGTAACGGCTACGACACGGAGTCCGCCATCCATATTATCAGTGGGTTCCTCGCTCCCTGCCAGACTCTCGTCTACGGAAGCCCTCTCCTCATCTGCCTTATCAATGATCGACAGGAACTCATCTTCATTCTTTGCATTGATCAGGTTGTTCCGGAAATCCTCGTCCATCAGCATCATGGACAGCTTGGATAATACATCCAGATGTACGTTGTCCTTGGTATCCGGAGCCGCGATCAGGAACAGGATGTTCACAGGCTCATCATCCAGCGCCTCATATTCCACTCCATCCTTAATGACCATGGCAGCCAGTCCCGGCTTACTTACGCAATCGCCCTTTCCATGGGGAATGGCGATCCCCTCTCCTACACCGGTTGTACTTTCTTCTTCTCTGGCGTATACCAGCTTCCGGTATGCCTCCTTGTCCTTCAGTCTGCCGCTGGCAGCCATCAGGTCAACAGCCATATCCAGAGTTTCCTTTTTGGATTTGGGAGCAGCTTTCAGGCTTATACTCTTTTTATCCAGAAGATCTGTTATCCGCATGACCCGTCCTCCTTCTTTTTTATTCTGACCCGTAACCCGGTCAGCCGGTTTTTCTTTTTTGATCCGTTTTCACAAGCATTCAGCAGTGTCGTTCAGTATAATCCGGTTCTATTCAGCCTGCAACCTGCCTGTAAACCGCCTCAACCTCATCGCCGGTTGCCAGATAATCCGCAAAGGCCGTTGCCGAACCTGCTGCAATGCCCCGATAGAAGGCCTCCATCAGGTCCCCGGTCTTCAGATATCCTGCCACAAAGCCGGCCACCATACTGTCGCCCGCACCTACGCCGTTTACCAGCGTTCCCTTTGGTGCTTCCCGAAGGGATGTTCTGCCATCCGATGCAACAAACACAGCACCCTCGCCTGCCATGGAGATGATCACATTTTCCGCTCCCATTTCCTGCAGCTTCCTTGCGTAAGGCACAACGCTTTCTCTTGTCGCAAGCTCTGCCCCGAAGATCTCACCCAGCTCATGATTATTGGGTTTGACCAGGAAGGGCTTATACTTCAGCACATTGACCAAAAGGTCTCTCGTCGCATCCACGCAGATGCGGATCCCTTTGCCTTCCAGCCTGGCCATAATGTCGCTGTACATGGAATCCGGAAGACTTCCGGGAATACTGCCCGCCAGTACCAGCGTATCTCCGGCAGAGATCCTGTCCAGCTTCTCATACAGTGCATCCACATGCTCCTGTCGGATAGCCGGTCCCATGCCGTTGATCTCGGTTCCGTCAATGGATTTCAGCTTCAGATTGATCCGGGAGCATCCCTCCGGGATCCGGATTTCTTCTGCCCTGATACCTGTTTCCACGATCTTGCGGGTTATTTCATCCCCCACAAAACCGGCCGCATAGTAAATTGCCGCATTCTCGATGCCCAGGTTCCGCAGCATCACCGATACATTGATTCCTTTTCCACCGGGATAAAGCTGTTCCGATGTGGTACGGTTTGTCAGTCCTAACCGAAAATCATCCACAGTCACCACATAATCCAGCGAAGGGTTGAATGTGACGGTATAGACCATAGGATCACCTCCTTTCACCTCTCTTATCACAGTATACAGTCAAACTCGGTCAGTTTCAATCACAATAACAGCCAAAATATTTCAGAATTTATTGTGCAATATGCACAGATAATTCCATAAATCAGCTTTCACTCCTTCAAAAATATACAATTTAAGAAATTAATGTCTGACCGTTTGACTGAATCGAGTAGGGAGGATTTAATCCCCCTACTCGATGATGCGGGCTCG
Organism: Lachnospiraceae bacterium UBA3732; assembly: GCA_002372545.1. Lineage (GTDB taxonomy): Bacteria > Bacillota > Clostridia > Lachnospirales > Lachnospiraceae > Eubacterium_Q. Next base: position 20,245 of record DFHD01000037.1, read on the forward strand.
TCAAACAGGATACCACATAAATGTGTATCCTGATGACTCGCCTTCTCCATTTCGCAAGCAAGCTTGCTCAATGTTGCGGGCTCGTCAAACAGGATACCACATAAATGTGTATCCTGATGACTCGCCTTCGCACAAAAAAGATCCCTCCATTGGTCAATGGAGGGATCTTTACTCATGATCACATATTTAGTTTTGCCTGGTTTTGATCGGGATACCGGTCAGTCCAAAATGGTCACGCCTTCTTTTCCAGACGCTCAACCACCTGATTCAGAACAGCCTCTTCCTTTTCTCTTGCAATATCGAAGTAAGTCTTAAACCGGACAGCCTGGCTTACATCATCATTTACGGAAATCTTGATCAGCAGGTTTCTGGCAGAAAGGATGTTCTTCACAACCTCTTCATACTCGTCCAGGAGAGCCTGATCATAATCCATATAATCGTTGGCCATCAGATACTTGATGCGGTCATACATCAGCACCTTATGATCATACATCACATGCAGAGCGCGGATATCGTAGTCCGGCTCCTCGGAAGCCATCTGCTTATTGATCCGGTCAAGGACCTTATCATATACCTTAAGGCCGAATACCGTATCATCAAAGCGGTTCCGCATCATACGGAAATGATCCTTGGTATCCTCAGAATTCAGATATTCCCTGATCGTGCGGCAGATCAGCACAGTATCCACATCATAGTATGTGGTATCCGTATTCTTCATGATGACATAGAGGCCGCGCGTGCCCTTATAATCATCCTTGAACATATGATCGTCTGCAGCAGTAATATCCTCGTAGCCTCTGCGAATATCGTCGAATGAAACCGTGCTGTGGGAATACTTGTCACGGAAGGTGAAGTCACCTGTGTAGAAGTATTCCTTATCTTTGTTATAGCCATAGATGAACAGCTCGTGAGGGAACTTATAATCCACAGCGGCATCGCTGAGGATCTTTGCCTCGTCAAATACACCGTATACATAGCCGCCAAGATCAATGGTGCGGATGATGAAATCGATGATATCTCCGTTCATGTAGCTGGTGATCTGCTCCTTTGTCATCAAAGATGTGATGAGGTAGGGGCACTCCTTCAGAGAGCTGGATCCCGGCATCATGTCTGCCAGAAGCATTTCATCCCCGGTAAAGATTTCCTGAATATCATAGCAGCGAAGCTGAATATAATTGCTGAATATCCATTTTTTCGCATTCTCATCATCCGACAGAATGGAAAACAGCGTTGCATGCCACTGCCATGATGTGATCAGCGGTTTAGCAAGCGGTAAACGTATTTTTGACATAACCACATACCCTCCTTAAGCGTCTTTCTTCTCCAATTTTTCCAGGATGGCGGCAGCCAGATCCCCAAATGTATCATAGCTGTCCAGATCCAGTTCATAATCCGTAAACTCTACATCAAAGCCCTCTTCGCAGGCCACGATCAGTCGGATGAGCGATACAGAATTGACACCGTACTCCTGCTTCATATCCACATCCAGCCGAACCTCTTCCAGGTCAGGCATTACATCCCCTATCAGGCTCTTCAGCTGTTCATTCACCTGTCCCTTATCCATATCCAGAAAACCCTCCTCTCGGTTACATTATAATATACAGACAGCCGGCTAAAACCCCCTCCGGCTTATAGTAATATTGTATAGGATGAGGCACCGAAAATCAAGTAAAAAAAACCTCCCCGCATAGTAACGGGAAGGTTTTTATCAGATGCCAGATCAGCCCTCAAGGAACCTGTTCGGGTTGAGACGGATACCAGGTCCCATTGTTGAGGAAATGGTAACGCTCTTCAGATATGTACCCTTTGCGCTTGACGGCTTTGCTTTTACGATAGCATCCATTAAGGCTTTGTAGTTGTCCGCGATTTTCTCTGCTTCGAAAGAAGCCTTTCCTACCGGAACATGAATAATGTTGGCTTTGTCGAGACGATACTCGATCTTACCGGCTTTAACATCTGCGATAGCCTTCTCGATATCCATGGTAACTGTACCTGCCTTCGGGTTGGGCATCAGTCCCTTCGGACCAAGTACACGACCCAGACGACCTACAGTAGCCATCATGTCGGGAGTAGCGATCACAACATCGAAGTCCAGCCAGCCCTCGTTCTGAATCTTCGGAACCAGCTCATCGCCGCCTGCATAATCTGCACCGGCTGCCAGCGCCTGATCCACCTTATCACCCTTGGCAAATACCAGAACCTTTACATTCTTACCTGTACCGTGAGGAAGAACTACAGCACCTCTGACCTGCTGGTCAGCGTGCCTTCCGTCTACGCCAAGCTTCAGATGTGCCTCGATGGTCTCATCGAACTTTGCACTTGCTGTCTTCTTAATCAGCTCACATGCCTCTGAAAGGTCATACAGCTTTCCCTTTTCAACGAGTTTTGCAGCTTCCAGATATCTCTTACCTTTTTTCATTTTGATTTACCTCCTGTGGTCTTATCGGGAGAACCTTTTGTCCATCCCTTCCACCTTTTACTGATTATTCATCCTCATCGATCAGTCTACAACTTCTATGCCCATGGAACGTGCTGTTCCGGCGATCATGCTCATAGCAGCCTCCAGAGATGCTGCATTGAGGTCGGGCATCTTTGTCTCAGCGATTTCCTGAACCTGAGCCTTGGTGATCTTTGCCACCTTCTGCTTGTTCGGTACGCCGGATGCCTTCTGAATCTTGCAGGCCTTCTTGATCAGAACCGCTGCTGGCGGTGTCTTTGTAATGAAGGTGAAGCTTCTGTCTGCATAAACTGTAATTACTACAGGGATAATGAGATCGCCCATCTCAGCAGTTCTTGCATTGAACTCCTTTGTGAACTGGACGATGTTCACGCCATGCTGACCGAGAGCCGGTCCGACTGGCGGTGCAGGTGTTGCCTTGCCTGCGGGAATCTGTAATTTGATATAACCTTCGACTTTCTTAGCCATTTAAAAGTACCTCCTAATGTGGTAATGACGGGTTTTATTCCCCTTCCACTTTGTTTACAACTTCGCGATATCGCTGAGATCGATCTCCACATCCGTGGAACGTCCGAAGATATCGATCTCAATTGTAATTGCCTGCTTTGTCTGATTGATAGCTTTAACCTTACCGACAGTTCCTTCCCAGGCACCGGATGTTACCTGAATGGAATCGCCAAGCTCGACATCGATCTCCGTATTCTCTGTCCTTACGCCGAGTTTTCTCATTTCCTCTTCCGTAAGGGGCACCGGCTCGGATCCCGGTCCGACGAAGCCTGTAACACCTCTGGTGTTCCGCACTACATACCAGGTCACATCGTTCTTGATCATGTGCACCAGTACATAGCCGGGGAAAAGCTTCTTCTGTACGACCTTTCTGACACCGTTCCGGATCTCCGTCACATCCTGCATGGGAACCATGACGTCAAACATCTGGTTCTGCAGACGACGGTTTTCAATCGTCTTCTCGATATCAGTCTTCACCTTGTTCTCGTAACCGGAGTAGGTATGTACAACATACCAGTGAGGCACGCCGTCTCCCATCTGCTTCACGTTGGAAGAAGCCGGCGCCTCGGGAATGTCGGGAATGACGGGTGTTTCCACTTCCTTCGTCTCGTCGATCATTTCATTCTTTTCTTCTGCCATGAGCTGCTCCTACCAAATAAAGTGAAGTCCGTACTTAATCGCCCAGTCTACCAGAAATATGACTGCGCCGACCAAAACGGCGGAGAATACCACTGCGACTGTTTCGCGGAAAAGGCGCTGCTTTGTAGGCCAGGTGATCTTACCGAACTCTGCCTTCAGGTTCTGGAACCAGCTTCTCTTCAGAGCCGGCTGTGTTTCCTTTTTCTCTGACACTGTTCCACCTCTCTCTTTCCGCTAACCGATTACTTTGTTTCCTTGTGACTTGTGTGTTTCTTGCAGAACTTGCAATACTTCTTGGTCTGCACCCTGTCCGGATGCAGTTTCTTGTCCTTGGTGAGGTTGTAATTTCTCTGTTTACATTCCTCACACGCAAGTGTGATCTTTACGCGCACAACTAACACCTCCTGTTTCTTATTTGTACTACTAAGCCTTTTTTGCGATACTTACCGCGCACAAAAAAAACGCGGATAAAATCGCAAATGTAAGAATAGCATACAGGAATGTCTCTGTCAAGCTGAATTTGCAGAAGCAGCCCCTGCTATTGCCTGGACAGACTCGGTTGCTTACAGGAGCAGACTTCTGTTTTTCCGGGAATGCCTCTGCCCCTGTAAGCAGCAGACTTCTGTTAATCTTGCAGGGAAGTCAGCTCCTCCATTGTCAGCGGGCGGGATTCCCCCGGTGCAAGCCCGGGATCCAGCCGGAGCGTTCCCATGGCGAGACGCATAAGCTCCACCACCGGAGCACCTACGGCTTCGAACATTCTCTTGATCTGATGATAACGCCCTTCCGTGATCCGGATAATGCATCGGTTTTCCCGGGAAAGCAAGGCAGGAATCTCATCCGGCAGGGGATACTCAAGTTCTGCCGGAAGCGTCAGCTCCGGGTCCCCGATATCCACGCCGGAGCGCAGCATTTCCATGGCTTCCGGGGTTAGGCTTCCGCTAAAGGTTACCAGATACTCTTTTTTCACATGATGCTTGGGCGAAAGGAGCCTGTGACTCAGCTTTCCGTCATTCGTGATGATAAGAAGCCCTGTGGTATCTTTATCCAGCCGTCCCACAGGGAAGAGATCTCTCCTTCTTCCGTCGGGAATCATATCCACCACGGTTTTCTCCAGCGGATCCCTTGTGGCTGAAACCACTCCTGCCGGCTTATTCAGCATATAATAGGAAAAAAGACTGTACTCTGCCTCTTTTCCGTTCACAGTCACACGGGCGGTTTCCGGATCAAAACGGAAGGCGGCATCCCTGATCCGGATGCCGTCAACCTCCACAATTTCTTTTTTCAGTTTCTTTTTCACCTCTGACCGGGTACCGAAGCCGGCATCCGCCAGAAACCGGTCCATGCGAATTTCCATATTCTTCCTCATACGATATGTTTTAAGCGGCTTCCGGAGCTGCCGGCAGTTTAGAAGATCGCACGGAGTCCGAATACCAGAAGTACGAGAATACCCAAAGCAATCCGGTACCAGCCAAATACCTTGAAGTCGTGCTTTTTGATGTATTCCATCAGGAACTTGATCACCAGCACGGATACCACAAAGGCGACAACCATACCAATAAACAGCTCAACCACCTGGAAGCCCGTGAAGTGGAAGCCGAACTTTACCAGCTTCAGGAAGCTGGCGCCGAACATTACCGGAATACTCATAAAGAAAGAAAATCTTGCGGCCAGTCCGCGGGATACGCCCATGACCAGCATGCCGATTATGGTCGCGCCCGAACGGGAAACACCCGGGACAAGGGCAAGCATCTGGAACGCGCCGATGAGCAGAGCGTCTCTGTAAGTAATCTGGCTCAGCTTACGGATCGCAGGCCGGCGTTTTTTATTCCAATCCTCGATCAGGATAAACCAGATACCGAAGATGATAAGGGCAAGGGCAATGATCACCGGCTTATGCATATGCGCGTCGATAAAATCATCCAGCGCAAAGCCGACTACAGCCGCCGGGAGCGTGGCTACCAGAACCTTCCCCCAAAGCCTGAGGGTACTCCGGCTGGTGGTGATCTGTCCATTTTCCGCCCGTTTCCAGGGCCAGAGCTGGCTCCAGTATACCATGACTACCGCCAGGATCGCGCCAAGCTGGATCACCACGAAAAACATGGCCTTAAAATCATCCGGCGATTTCAGCTTCAGGAACAGATCGAACAGAAGCATATGTCCGGTGCTGCTGATGGGAAGCCATTCCGTAATACCCTCCACAATACCGAGGATAACCACTTTGAATAATTCTAACATACTCTCCTCCCTACTTACTTTGTCAATTCCGAATATTCCTGCGTTACACTTCCCACATCGCCGATACTTCTGAGCTTCCCCTTCTCCAGAATCATCGCTTTGTTGCAGAGGCGCCTTACCTGGTCAATATTGTGTGAAACAAAAAGCACCGTAACCCCCGCATCCATAAGCGTAAGAATCTTTTCTTCACTCTTCTTTCTGAACTTTGCATCACCGACGGAAAGCACTTCATCCAGAATCAGGATATCCGGCGTCACCGTCGTAGCAATGGAAAATCCGAGCCGCGCCCGCATACCGGAGGAATAATTCTTCACCGGCACATCCATGAAATCCTCCAGTTCGGCAAATGCGACAATATCCCGGTACCGTTCCTGCAGGATAGCCTTACTCGTACCGAGGCACGCACCGTAAAGAAATACATTTTCGCGGCCGGTATACTGCGGGTCAAAACCGGCACCAAGCTCGATCATGGGGGCCAGAATGCCCCGTTTCTGTACCGAACCCTCCGTGGGGCTGAAAACGCCTGCGATTACCTTGAGCAGGGTGGATTTCCCGGCACCGTTGAGGCCGAGGATACCGATTCTGTCTCCCTTGTGAAGCGAAAAGCTGATATTCCGGAGCGCCCAGAATTCATTATATTTAATCTGTCCCTTCAGCTTTCGGATGGCATATTCCTTGAGGGAATCCGTCCGCTCCCGGCTGAGGCTGAATTTCATGCCCACATCCGAGACCAGAACGGCGTCATTCTCCGGAAAGTCCGGGAGTAAACTTTTTTTCGTCATAATGTTAGATATATAAAATGAATTTATCTTCGTTCCGTCTGAAAATGAGTATCCCCATCAAAAGGGCCAGCATCGAGAACGCCAGGGCATACATCAGATACCCCACGTTGAGAGGGTTCCCGAAGATTGCATCCCGGAAGTTTTCAATCACACAGAAAAGCGGATTCAGCCGGAGAACCAGTCCGTATTTGGAATTCAGCAGCGTCTCCGGATGATAAAAGATTGCCGCGGTATACATCACCAGCATCAGGATTACCGTCCAGAGGTACTCCATATCCCGGAAGAACACACCAACCGTGGACAGGAATATGCCCACGCCCGTGCCCAGCAGAAAGAGGACGCCGAGCGGCAGGAATATCTGCACAAGATGCCACGTAGGTCTTACCCCCAACACGCCCGCAACGACCACCAGTACGATCAGTGAGATCAAAAAGATCACATAATGAAAGATTGTCGCCGACAGCGGGTAGAGAAGCCTTGGCACATAAACTTTTTTGATCATGGCACTGTTCTGCCGGATGGATTTCAGCGCGGTCGTGGTGGCCAGAGAAAAATAGCCGTAGAGAAGTCGTCCGGCCAGAATGTAGACCGGAAAGGTCTTATCGTGGACACCCATTAACGTACCGAACACCACCGTCAGAACAATCATAGTAAGAAGCGGCTCCAGAAGAGACCAGAGGATGCCGAGATACGACCGCCTGTACTTTAACCGGATGCCCTTCTTCACCAGCTCCGACAGGATAAACCTTGTTTGTGATAGACTCATGTGAATATCTTCTTTTTCATCTCATCAAACTCCTCTTGGGTAATGACCCCCATATCGAGAAGCTGTTTATATTTTTCCAGTATTTCCGCCTGTTGCAGCAGTTCGTTTACATGACCGGCATCGCCGTAATTGGAAGTCTGCGTTCCCTGACCGGCCGAAGCCTGTGCCGGCCTCTCCTGCTCCGGTTCCGCCGCAACATACTGATTGGTTGGAGAAACCTGTCCCGGCGAACCATATCCTTGTCCGGCGTACCCCGGCTGTCCATACCCCTGATAGCCATAGTTTTGTGCAACGTAGCCCTGCGCACCGTAACCCGGATAGGCATAGCCCTGATTTCCGTAACCGGGCGTTCCATAGCCCTGCGGATATCCCGGTGTTCCGTAACCGGGCGTTCCATAGTTCGGTGGATAACCCGGCGCTACGTTCTGATAACCGTAACTCATAGGTCCGTAGCTTCCGGCTCCATAGCCCGGAACATTGCTACCCCGCATTCGGACATCCTGCACATTTCCGTTTTGAGAATGATAATTAACGGATTGGTCTTTCACGGGATGGTATCCACTGCTGAGAACTTCCGGCGGCGTTTCATATTTTTCCGCCATCTCCAGTCTGGCCTTTTCGGAGTCCTCTCGCCTCGTGCCGCAGATACAGATATCCTGATGGCCGGAATTGGTTCTGTTACATCTTATACATAACCATACACCACTCATTTTTCACCCCTCACCCATTATAGGCAGGATTTCCCTGTACCGGAAATCTATCTGACCTTCTGTCCGCAGATGTGACAGAAGCTGTCATCCGCCCCGACCGGAGCCCCACAGTATGGACACATAAGCCCCGCGTAAACAATCTGCTGCGCGGCCGGCTGCTGATTATAATAGTAACCGTTCTGCTCTACGCCGGGCTGC
>DFHD01000037.1:28644-35447 GCA_002372545.1 Lachnospiraceae bacterium UBA3732
CTCGTTATAATTGTAGCCATTCTGTTCTGCGCCGGGCTGCTCGTTATAGTAGTAACCGTTCTGCTCTACGCCGGGCTGCGGATAATTATAGTAAGCATATTGCCCGCCATATTCATATCCGGCAGCATATTCATTTCCGCCTGCTGTTTTAGCCTCTTCGCCACTGTTCACAGCGCCTTGGGAAACGTTCGGATTCGCCACGGATACGGTTTCATCTTCATCCCGGAAGGATGCATCGGACAGGCGGATACGATCCGCATCTTTTCCATCCGCCACCGGTCTTTCGGATGATGTTTTCTTTTTCGGGGCATCTTTCGAGTATTTCGGATTAAGATATTTGATCCTGCCGCAGTATTTGCAGGTCTTCACCTCTTCCGGATTCAGCTTATGGCACTGATCGCACTCCCATTCACCGCTATCCGCTTCCGGCGTTTCCGGTTTTTGCGGTTTTTCTATTGCCTTGGGTGTTCCGCCGTTCAGGATTTCTTTTTTCTTCTTATCAAACTCTTCCTGTGTGATCACACCGCTGTCCAGAAGAGATTTGTACTTTAAAAGTGCATCCGCTATAGCCAGATTATCCTGTCTGTTATTCCTATCCTCCTGCTTCTTTTGTGCCGCAATAATATACTCCTGCGCTTCAGAATACAGTTTATCGGAATCCTGTCTTGTCATCCCGCATGCGCAGAATCCGACGTAAACCGCGTTTACTCTTTTGCATCGATAACAACGCCAGCCGCCGTGGTTCAGAAGCCCACCTTCCCATTTCCGCTGTGATTCCTGTGAAAGATAATCGCCTAACCTGCTGTTTCCGGAACCATATGTGCCATACCCACCATATGCACCGCCATAGGACGAGCTGCCACCCAAACTATCACTCATAGCAAGATCACAGAATAAATGACCGCCGCCAAAAATAAACATCGTCCAGCAGCTTCGGTTCATAAGGCTTTTGATCAGCGCCCACGCGCTGATTTCATATTTAGAGCTGAGCATGAGCGCCATCAGAATAACAAGTCCGATTGCTATTCCAAAACAGATCAGCGAACGGAATACGTTGAAACCGATTCCCTTCAGCGTACTGCCCAGCATAATATAGGATACCGCCTCCAGAATGATACCTGCGAATATCATCAGAACATAGAAGGATCCGATTTCCCATATGTCATTCTTTGACCAAGCATAAATCAGAATGAAACCAACAAAGAGATGGGCCCCGCCGGCGACCCGCATGGCCGTACCGGCTTTTTCCATTTGATCCATGAAAAGGAATACAGTTGCTACTACCAGGGCAATCGCCAGAACAGTAAAGGCCAATACCTCCCAATAGAGATAACCCGGAACATGACTGCTATAGCCATACTTACCGTAGACTTCTTCCAGTTCGTCGATAGCCTTATATGCCCGGCCTGCAGACCAAAGTATAAGAACGCTGAATATTCCCCAGCATATTGCGCCCAAAACCCGCATAAGATTCTTTGTATCGTTCATTCGTCACCCCTCCGCTTCCCGGATGATCAGATGCGCTGACCGCAGGTGTTGCAAAAAACATCATCGGATGCAATCGGTGCACCGCAATGCGGGCAGACAGATGTTCTGGCAGGACTTGCAGAAGAATCCACATGCTCCTCAAAACCGCGTCCGAGTGTGCTTTCACCGGAACCATACCTGTTATAAAGATTGCTGTAGGGGTCTGCACCGGAAAGCTTCGGATTCTCCATGGCAACCGTTTCGGTTTCATCGCCGAGTGCATCATTGTTCAGCCGAACCTTGGCAGCATCCCGCCGGGCATCGGCCTGTGCTCTCTCTCTGGCCGTGGCGCCGGAAAACGCTATGGGAGCGCCGGAGGAGTTATCCGCAGCAGGACCTTTGAACCGGTCTTCCGCCGCTTTCTTTGCCTCTTCCGCCTTTTCGGCGTCATATTTATCCATTCGTTCGGAATTCAGCCTCGTCATACCGCAGGAGCAGGCGCCCATATAGCTGGCATTCACTGACTTACAGCGGTTGCAGCGCCATGCACCTGCCGGAGCCGTAAACCCGGTCGCCGCACCGGCTACCGCATTGTTTACGGGCACACCATATGCGCCGCCATTATTGGCATTCGGTGCCCCATAGCCGGGTGTACCGTATTGTCCCGCACCATAGCCTGGTGTACCGTATTGTCCCGCACCATAACCGGGCGTTCCGTATTGTCCTGCACCGTAACCGGGGCCTCCCTGTCCGCCGTATGCACCCGGGTTACCGTAAGCACCCGGACCGCCGGGACCGGCCGCACCGCCATATGCCTTGCCGAAGGATGGACCGCCAAAACCATCCTTCATCGTAAGATCCAGGAAAAGATGTCCGCCCGCCACAAGCAGCAGCGTCCATCCGCTCTGATTCAAAAGAGATTTGAAAAGTGACCATGCACTGACATGATATTCGGAACTCACCATCAGAACAACCAGCAGAAGTATACCAAAAGCCGCTCCGAAACAGATGAGAGATCGGAAGGGATGCCCATCCTTTTCCAAAAGCGTATCCCCCAGCAGAATATAGGCCGCCGACTCAACAATCAGCGCAACGCAGATCAGAATCGCATAAAACGTCTCTTCTCCCCAGATGCCGCTCTTTGTCAGGAGATAAATAACAATTCCGGCTACAAACATGTATGCAGCGCCGCACACCTTCATGGACGTGCCTGCTTTGTCCATCTGATTCATAAAGAGATAGACCGTTGTCACCACAAGGGCAATGCCCATGATGATAAACGAAGCCACCTCCAGATATAGATAGCCGGGAACGCTGTAGCTCCCATATCCATAGCTGCTATACTTCCGATATGCCTTTCCCAAATCCCGAACCACCTCATAGGCCTTCCAGGCATCCCTGAGCGTCAGAATACTGAAGACGCCCCAGCACACTGCCCCAAAAATACGCGTCAGTTCTTTAGAATCGTTCATCCGTTACCCCCCCCTCAAATGTTCCACTGTAATCTCTCACAATCCCCATTTCATTTTGCAACTTATTCTTGCAAAACCATTATAAGCAGAAATCCACTCATTATTCATGCTGCTTCCTGAGCTTCGCCACAAATACCGTTGCCGAGAATTTCGGCACGACCACTGTCATGACATTATTCTGCACAATATAGGTCTGCTCTTCTTTCGTGTAACCCTCCTCCGATGTCTGCAGGACTCTCTTCATGGCAGCATTGTTCCGGAGCCCCAGCCCCCGGACATGCAGGCGGATTTCCTTATCCGTATAGTCATTATTCAGCACAACCGCCACCGCCTCATTCCGGGTAAAACGCCCAAAGGCAATGCATCTGTTTTCCCCGTGCAGGATCTTGACCGAACCATACTTCAGGCATCTGTACTTTTTATGGATCCGGATCACATCCCGGTGGAACCGGATCATCTCCTGATTCTCATGTCCCCAGGGATATGTTCTCCGGGAATCAGGATCGGTCCATCCGGCCACGCCGGCCTCATCTCCGTAATAGATCGTGGGAGCGCCCGGCCAGGTCATCTGGAAGACCACAGCCTCCCGGAAGATCCCGTAATTCAGATTTTCATTAGCCGCCTCAGGCCCCAGCGTATGCAGCCGGCCAACCCTGTGGTTGGTCCTGGTCAGAAACCGGGAATGGTCATGGTTGGAAAGCTCATTCATGGCCACATCCAGCGAGCCTCTGAGGAAGAAGGACATATAATGCCGGATCGATCCGATAAACACATCCGGATTTCCGATGAGATCCCCTCTGAACTCATCGCTATGCTTCTCCACGCCGGTCAAAAACCAGGTAATGGGCTCCATGAAGGCGCCATAGTTCATAATGGTATCCCATTCATTTCCGCCAAGCCAGCTTCTGGGATCCCCGTAATGCTCCGCCAGCACGATGGCCTCCGGATTTGCCTCCTTCACCGCCGCGCGGAAGTCACGCCAGAACCTGTGGTTATACTCCTCGGAATAGCCCAGATCCGCTGCCACGTCGAGCCGCCAGCCGTCACAGTTATACGGCGGCGAAACCCATTTTTTACCAATCTTCATAATATAATCATGCAGCGTGCTTGATTCCTCATAATTCATCTTGGGCAGGGTGTCATGCCCCCACCAGCCGTCATAGCTCGCATTATCCGGCCACGCATTTTCATCACGGAAACGGAAAAAATGCCGGTAGGGACTGTTTTCCGAAACATAAGCCCCTTTTTCATAATCCGGATTTTTATCATAGATTTTTTCCCGGTCCAGCCACTTATTAAAGGATCCGCAGTGATTGAACACACCATCCAGGATGATACGGATGTCCCGCTTATGCGCCTCTTCGACCAGACGGATCAGCATCTGATTGGACGCCTCCAGATTTTCCTTTGACGTCACCCTGGTGATATAACGGGTAGCGCCGGAATTATCCTGTGCATCGGGAGGAAGGAGTTCGCCCTCATCCTTTACGATCTTCCCGAAGTGTGGATCTACATAATCATAATCCTGGATATCGTATTTATGGTTGGAAGGGGAAACAAAGATCGGATTCAGATAAATTGCATCTATCCCCAGATCTTTCAGGTAATCCAGCTTGGAAATGACGCCGGCCAGATCGCCGCCGTAGAAATTCGCCACATCCATAGTTTCCGGATAGCTGTTCCAATCCTCCACCTTTCTTACCGGACGACCCACATAACGGTATTCGTTTGTCAGTACATCATTCGAGGTATCTCCATTACAGAACCGGTCCACAAAGATCTGGTACATAACGGCTCCTCTCGCCCATCCGGGCACAACAAACCCCGGCACGATCCGGAAATCATAGCTGTGGTTCACATCCTTCCCTATGCCGAGGCAGTTATAGATCACGTGAAGACGGCCGGACACTGCCTCAAAATAATAAGAAAAGGGATCCTGCACGTTTCTGACCGTATATTCATAATAATCAAAGAGGTCGTCTGAAAATGCCACATGCATTTTCAGACGCTCCTCCTGCATACAAAGATAAACCGCTTCCACGTTATCCCGTTCCGTCCGGAACCTGAGGGTGACATTATCTCCCTTCTGAGGCTCCGCCGGCTTTACATAATTTCCGGTTCCGTCGCTGAAAAGCGCGCCAAAATTCATGATGGACGTGGGACGGCAGATTTCTTCAATTTTTCTGAGCCGAGAGGTATTCACTATTCTTACACTCCGTGATTCTGATGTTCATCTGTCGGGGATACCACCCCGCACCCCATTATACCACATCGTGTTCCGTTTCGCATCATCCGGCTGAAAATAATCCGGGCAAGTTTAGTGTCCAGTTAATTTGAAATCTCTATGCCAGAATCTCTCCCAGAATATCCAGCCCCCGGTCAATCTCCTCCATGGTCAGCGTGAGCGGCGGAAGAAGACGCACTTTTTCCTTGGCCGTAAGCACGAGAAGACCCTTTTCCAGTGCCAGGTTCTTTACCGCCGGCGCATCCTTTCCCACTGTATCGGCAAGGGTAATGCCGATCATGAGTCCAATACCACTGAGGCTCTTTACGCCGGGCATGGCCGAAAGCCTTGCATAGATATGCTCCGCCTTTTCCGATACAGATTCCAAAAAGCCTGGTCTTTGCATTCTTTCAAGCACAACCTTCCCGCCCGCACAGACTACAGGATTTCCGCCAAAGGTCGAACCGTGGGTTCCGGGCGTCAGAACACCTGCGGTCTTTTCGTTCATCAGGCAGGCGCCCATAGGAAGGCCACCCGCAATACCCTTGGCCAGTGTCGTGATATCCGCATGCTTGCCAAAATGCTCGCCGGCCAGAAATCTGCCGGTCCTGCCAACGCCGCTCTGCACTTCGTCCGCTATTACCAGAATATCTTTTTCTTCTGCGATTGCAAAGACTGCATCCACAAATTCCTGCGAAAGAACATTGACGCCGCCCTCACCCTGGATGTATTCCAGCATGATGGCGCATACGCTGTCATCCACAGCCGCCCGGAGAGCCATAGCATCATTGGCCGGTACATACTTAAAGCCCTCGGGGAACGGATAGAAATGCTCATGAAAAACTGCCTGTCCGGTAGCTGCCAGAGTCTCCATTGTCCTTCCGTGGAAGGAGTTTTCCAGTGTAATAATGGTTCCCCTGTTCTTTCCGTACCGGTCGGAGCTGTATTTCCTTGCCACCTTCATGGCGCACTCATTGGCTTCAGCCCCGCTGTTACCGAAGAATACCCTTTCGTAGCCTGTGATCCCGCAGAGGAGCGCGGCAAAATCTGCCTGAATACCGGTATAATAATAGTTGGACGTATGCTGAAGCGTAGCTGCCTGCCGGGTAACCGCCTCCACCCATTCCGCATCACAGAAGCCGAGAGAATTCACGCCGATGCCGCTGCCAAAATCGATATATTCCTTACCATTCTCGTCCGTTGTTTCTCCCTTGTCCCCCTTTGAGAGCGCAATGGGAAGCCTTCCATACGAGCCCGCTACATGGGAATCAAATTTTTTAATGACATTCTGATTACTCATTCCTTTTCCCTCTTTTTTACTTTTTCTTCTTACTTCCTCTTGTTCCTCTTATTCTATTTTCTTTTTTATTTTGTTTTTTCATTTTTTATATTGATTTTCACATTCCGCCTGTCCGGCAAAAGGACTCCGGTTTTTTTCACCTGCCTGCATAAAGGCTCCGGACTTTTCACCTGTCCGGCAAAAGGCTCCGGGGTTCAACGGAAAGCCCCGTGTACCGGAAAAGCCCCTCTGTATCGGAGGGGCTTTTTCAGCAACTTTTCATACCGTTTTACTGGAAAATCCTGTTCCGGTTTTAGCCTCTGCTCTTTACATAAGCATCCATAGCGGCAGCGGCCTTCTT
>DFHD01000030.1 GCA_002372545.1 Lachnospiraceae bacterium UBA3732
AACCGGCGCGGACGGGTGATCAGGGTAACTGCGTCTCCGCTGTTCCACCAATCTCTTATAAACGATGTCTTATCAATATAAAAAAAATCATTCTCAATCAAACTTGCATAATCCTGTGTGCCTATCGATACCTGTCTTGCCACCTCATCACCTCCTCAAGTCAGTTTAGTGTCCGGTTAATTAGAAATTTCTATACAAGTATAGTGTTTCTTAATTAACCGGACTAATGCGCCGGATATTTGCCTTTATTTTACTGTATCTATTCACGCCGCGCAATTGTAAAATGCATCGAAACTTCTGATCACATTCAAATACTCTTTTTCGTTGCATTCTTCAAACAGCATTCATGTTGTTTATCTGGATATTATCAGCCTTCTGAACAGTCTGGACAGGGAACACAAAGACCAGATTGTAAGTCCGCTGCGGGGCTACGTCAGCATCTCCCGGATAAGCGGCACACTACTGAGAAGCTGAAGGAGGCTGACCAGTAAGCAGATCACAGCAAGGAGCAGCATCCCCCTCCTTTCGCCTTCCGGCACTCCGGCACTCTCCGGGTGCTTTCCGCCATATACGCAATCTGCCGAAAGGAGCATAAGCATCATGCCGCTGACAAAGAGCGTCCGCTCCCCGGAAGCATAGATGCTGGGTGACTCCACCATGACCGCTGCGGATGCCAGTGCCGCGAGATAGAGGAAAACTCTGCGGACGCCTCCAGGTTCCGTTGCTCCTGCTTTTACCCCGGCAGAAGCCTCACTTCCCTGCGTTATGTTCTCTTTCCTTACGGCCGCTGCGCTGACGACCAGAAGGATCAGTGTATACGCCAGCGCGGAAAGCCAGAAGAAGAGTACGCCCTTCTGCATACCGCTGAGAGCGGAAAAACAGGGAACAGGGTCAATAAGCCCGTTCATATCCAGTCCGTCCAGTCCCACATTCGTCAGTGCCTTTCCCGCAAAGGACGTGACGCAGGCCAGGCCAGCAAGCATGGTCAGAATAACAGCATGCATACGTTTCTTTTCGAGCACCATTTTCCTTCCGAGAATGCCCCAGAGAAGGACCATCGCAAACCGGAGGCCATGCGTAAAGGAGTGCGCCACGAACTGAACCATAAGGAACAGCTTTCCTGTGAGGTTCAGGCTCTCGTAGCCGGGAAGCCATTGAAGCTCTTTAGCCTCGCGCTTTTCTGTAAACGGTGCAAGGATGAGGATTGCTGCCGCCGTAAGGATCAGGAGCAGACCTATGATCAGCCAGGAAATCCCCTTCTCCCTGTAATTCTTTAAAGCTGCCAGAAACAGGAAAGCCAGAAGGCACAGCGCCACCTGTTCCTGGCAGAGAGCCGCATAAACGCCGCAGAAAAGAGAAAGGCACCGGGGAACCGGATGGATCCGTCTTCCCTGATATACCGATAAAAGCACGGGATACATAAACATAAGGGCAGCCGTAAATGGCCAGAGATAATTGACCGACCCGGAGATCCAGAGACAGGAATAGCCTATGACGCCGGTACCAACGATCAGGAAGGAGGAGAGCGAAAACCAGGTGCATCCAAGAATACGGAAGAATGTCATATCTCCGGACATCGCATCCTCTTCCTCCGATGTGCCATACCAAAAAAGAAAAATGATCCGGGAAAATAACATGGTGAAAACTGTGATCGCCAGACCGTTCAAAATACGCCACACCCAGATGGAAAAATGAAAAACGACCCATAGGCTTGCCGTCGCGGAAAGGCGCCCGTTCATCGTTTTCGTCAGATATGTAAAGAAATCAAAAAAACGGGGACGCGCAGCGATCTCCCCAAGGAAGATGGCGTCGTCTCCGTCTGAATAATGAATGAGACAGCTTACCAGAAAGCCGGACATAAAAACAAGAGCCGCGATCAAAAGCTCTCCCTTTATGTCTCTTTTGCCTCGTTTCATGGGCTGCCTCTCTTCCTGCATATTTCATCACCATTAGAAATACGGATTTCCGTCCTTCTCCCGGCCAATGCTCGTGGTCGGGCCATGCCCCGGAAATACCTTTACATTCTCCGGCAGGGTAAAGAGCCTCTCCCGGATGGATCTTAGAAGCGCCTCCTCATCTCCGGTGGGGAGATCCGACCGGCCCATTCCATAATAAAACAGGGTATCGCCGGCAAAAAGCAGTCCTTCCTCCGGAAAATAGAAGCACATTCCTCCGGCGGTATGTCCCGGGGTCAGAATGGCTTCGATCTCTGTTCCCAGAAGACTCAGCTTTTCTTTATCCTCCAGCGTCCTGTCTGCTGCAGCCGTGACCTCGCCCATACCGAAAAGCCTCGATGCATTCAGCATGGGATTCCCCAGCATAGGCTCATCGATCCGGCTGACATAAACCGGCACCTGCGGATACCTTTCCTTCATCGCCTTTACGGCCCCGATATGATCAAAATGGCCATGGGTGAGCAGAATGGCAGAGAGGGTAAGCCCCTCCTTTTCCAGATAATCCGCATAGTCCGATGCCGTTCCTTCACAGTCGATAATGACTGCTTCCTTCGATTCCGGTTCGATCACAATATAGCAATTGGTCGCCACATTTCCCCTGACCAGAGACCGGATCCTGAGTTCCTTTCCCATATGTCCTGTCACCCCTGAGTACGCTCGATATCGATAATGCTTTCGATGTTCCTGATCTTGGCCGTGATCCGCGAGAGCTCCTCCTTGGAACGGATACCGAACTGCACGGTGATCGTTGCCTTTCCCTGCTTGGAAACACGTACATTCATGGCCTTGATGGGGATCATCTCTTCGTTAAACACCTTCGATATATCAAAAAGCACGCCCTGTCTGTCCTGGCTGTAGATATTGATCTCCGTGGTGTAGCTGCTGTCCTCGCTGCCATCCGCGGCAACCCATTCCGCCTCAATAAGCCGCTCCCGGTCTGCCTCATCCATACAAAGGATATTGTCGCAGTCCGTACGGTGAATGGATATTCCTCTTCCCCGGGTCACGAAGCCGACAATATCGTCTCCCGGCACCGGCGTGCAGCACCGCGAAAAACGGACGGCCACATCATGTATCCCCCGGACCTTGATGCCGCCCTTGGGAATGATAAACTCCTTGCGGCGCTTCAGTTCATCCAGAACATCCTCGTCTGTCTTTTCCTTTTCCAGCGTCCGTTCCCGCTCCTCCACAAGGCGGTTGGCAACGGCTCCCTCCTTTACGCCTCCATGTCCGATGGCTGCCATAAGGGAGTCCCAGTCTGCGAAATTATACCGCTTCAGGGTGCGCTCCATCAGCTCCGGCGTAAGCAGCTCCGCCAAAGGAATTCCCTTTGTCCTGCAGTATTCCTCCAGCTGGCTCTTTCCTCTTGCGATGTTGTCCGTCTTAAATTCCTGCCGGAACCACTGATTGATCTTCGTTCTGGCCTGCGCACTCTTGACAATCTTCAGCCAGTCCATGCTCGGACCCTTGGAATTACCGGAGGTCACGATTTCCACCCGGTCGCCGCTGTGCAGCGTGTAATCGATCGGAACCTGCCGTCCGTTGACCCGGGCACCGATCATCCGGTTGCCCACAGCCGAATGAATATAGTAAGCAAAATCGATGGGGGTTGAACCCTTGGGCATGACCTTCACATCCCCCGCCGGCGTAAAGCAGTAAACCTGATCCTGGAACATATCCAGGTCCGTTTTTACCGCCGACATGAATTCTTTATTATCCTCGGTATCGTTCTGCCACTCCAGAATCTCCCGGAGCCAGATCAGCTTCTCCTCCTCACCGCTGACGGATTTACTGCCGTCCTCCTTATACTTCCAGTGGGCAGCAATACCATACTCCGCGGTACGGTGCATTTCGAAGGTACGGATCTGAATTTCGAAGGGCCGCCCCTCATGACCGATCAGGGTCGTATGAAGAGACTGATACATATTGCTCTTCGGCATGGCAATATAGTCCTTGAACCGTCCCGGGATCGGTTTATATTTTTCGTGAATGATACCCAGCGCCGCATAGCAGTCGCGCACGGTTGCCACCTTGATCCGGAGGGCAAATATATCATAGATCTGGTCCAGTGTCTTTCCCTGGGTCTTCATCTTCTTGTAAATACTGAAAATATGCTTTACGCGGCCGTCGATCTCCGCCTCGATGCCGGCCTCCTTGATATAGGACCGGACCTCGTCCACCATATCCTGAATGAAATCCTCGCGCTCAGATATCCGCTCATTGATCTTCTGCTGCAGCTCGGCGTATACATCCGGATAGAGATACTGCATGCAAAGGTCGTCCATTTCCACCTGGATCTTGGAAATACCAAGCCTGTGCGCAATGGGCGCATAGATATCCATGGTCTCTCTGGCTTTTTCAATCTGCTTATTGGCCGTCTGGTACTGCAGCGTCCGGAGATTGTGCAGCCGGTCCGCCAGCTTAATGATGATCACGCGGATATCCTTGGCCATAGCCAGGAACATCTTCCGGAGATTTTCCGCCTGGATCTCAATCTTATCCATGGAAAGATTCAGCTGTGTCAGCTTGGTCACGCCATCCACAAGGAGGGCAATTTCCGGAGAAAACTCCTTCTCCAGCTCCTCCCGGGTAACCACCGTGTCCTCGATCACATCATGAAGAAGTCCCGCGATAATGGTTTCCTTGTCCATCTCCAGCTCGGCCAGGATAATGGCCACGCAAAGGGGATGCATAATGTACGGCTCGCCGGATTTTCTTTTCTGACCGGCATGTGCCTTATCCGCCAGGCGGTATGCCTTTTCCAGCGCAGCAAAATCATTCGAAGGGTGATACTCCTTCACCTTCCGGATCAGCTCCTGATAGATTTCCTCCGGCGGCGTAAAATCCGCAGGCGTAGCCAGATCGCCGCTGTGGGCTCTGGAATTTACCACTTCCTTGATGGGCTGCCGCTCTTCTGCTGTTTTATGTAATTGATCATCCATATGTGCACCCCTTTCTCAAATTCAAGCTGGTACCGATTCCTGCCCGTTTCCGCATCCGGCAGCTCCGCGCCTGGCGCTATCTCCGTCTCACCTTCCGGCAGCTCCGCGCCTGGCGCTATCTCCGTCTTTCATCCGGCAGCTCCGCGCCCTAAGGATATCTACTCTCCCTCGTACTGTACGAGGCTGCGCACTTCGTATTTGGAAAGCTTCTTTCTTCCGCCCAGATCGCTGAGCTCGATCACGGAAAGAATTCCCGTCACCACTCCATCCAGCTTCTCGATCAGGCCTGCTGCCGCTTCCAGTGTTCCGCCGGTAGCCAGAAGATCATCCAGAAGAAGGATCTTCATGCCGGGCCGAATGGACTGGGTATGGATCTCAATGGCTGCCTCGCCATATTCCAGCTGGTAGGTTGCCTTCACCTTTTCTCTTGGCAGCTTTCCGGCCTTTCTGACCGGAATAAAAGGTACGCCAAGAAGATAAGCAAGCGGTGTACCGAAAATAAAGCCTCTGGATTCAACGCCGGCCACGGCATCAAACTCAAACTCCTCTGCAACCTCCTTTAGCTGATCAATGGATAATCTGAGAGCCTCCCCATGGTCCAGAATACCCGTAACATCCCGGAAGTTGATCCCCTTCTTCGGGAAATCCGGAATGGAAATAATGTACTCCTCCAGCTTGTTCATCCTTCTCCTCCTCGTGAACTCTTATATTTTTTAAGGGTCAGCCATTTACTCCGTCGACCGGCGGCAGACCCAGACATCAGCCCTCTGCGCTTCCAACGGACGGCTTACTTCGCCGGCAAACGGAAGACTTTACGCTTCCGACGGGCGGCAGGCCTTCAGCATAAATCTCAGGCTCCTTGTCCCGTTATACTCATTGATCTCCAGCTGATATGCCACATCCAGTCTGACGCCGGACGCTATGCCACTCTTTATTTTATCACATTTTTCATCATCAAACCATACTTTTATATCTTTTTGGAATCCTTCCGGATCAAAAGAGAGCACCTCGTTTATCCTTCCGGAAGCGGCCTTCAGCCTGAGGCTCATTACGTTCCTGTTTTTTCCGAAGATCCGCATTCCCAGAACCTCCATACCGCGCTCCGCGAATACGGGCGGTTCGTTTCCGGTGCCAAAGGGTCCGAGTGCCGCAAGCTGCTCTGCCAGGCGCATGTAGGCATATTCCATAGGCATGGGCACATCGATCATCAGCCGGGGGCGGAACATTTCCGGCGGGATACCGGTATCCCTGTTCAGTCTGGTCCTGAACTCCTCCAGATTTTCCGCCGGTATGGTCAGGCCCGCCGCGGCCGGATGACCGCCGAAATGATCCATCAGCTCCGATACGCCGGACAGCTTTTCAAAAATATTATAGCCCGGGATGCTTCTGGCGGAGCCGCAATACATTTTTACCGGATACTTATCCTTCTCTGAAACGTCGGTCAGAATGATCACCGGCCGCCAGTAACGCTCCTTCAGCCTGCCGGCCACGATTCCCGCCAGGCTTTCATGCAGCTCCGGCACATGGAGCACGATCACCTCATCCAGCGGCTCCTTCAGCATTTCCTCTGCCCTGCGGACGCCTGCCTCGGTCATGCTCTTCCGGCTGTCATTCAGCTCCTTCATTTCGGCAGCCCGCTCCGCAGCGAACTCTTCATCCTTTGTAAGCAAAAGCTCCACAGCCCGCTTTGCGCTGCCCAGCCTGCCCATTGCATTGATTGTAGGACCGATCACAAAGCCAAGATGATAAGTCGAAATGGTTTTTCCTTCCAGTCCTGTGGCCGTGATCAGCGCCCGGAAACCGGTATTCCGGGTTTCCGTCAGCTTCCGGAGTCCCTCCCGCACAAGTATCCGGTTTTCCTCCAGAAGGGGCATAACGTCGCAGACCGTGGCTGTAGCCAGGTAGTCCAGATATTCATCTGTGGCAAATGGCTTTCCCATCCTTTCCGCAAGGACCATGACCAGCTTCCAGGCAACCACGGCGCCGCAGATTTCCACATAGGGCGTAGTCTCTCCCGGAAGATGGGGGTCGATCAGTACAGCAGCCGGCGGCAGGGTCTCCTGCGGCTCATGATGATCCGTCACAAGGTACGTAATTCCCTTTTCCTTTGCCAGCTCCGCCGAAGGAAGGGCAGAAATCCCGTTGTCGCACGTAATGATGGTATCCACGCCTTCCCGGGCTGCCTTTTCCACGATCCGCGGATTTATGCCGTAGCCGTCCTGTATCCTGTCCGGGATATCGTAATCCACATCTGCGCCCAGCCTGGTAAGCGCATCCATCAGGATGCAGCAGGACGTGACGCCATCCACGTCGTAATCCGAAACGATCCGGAGCTTTTTCCCTTCCCGGATCTTTTTCTCCAGGATCTCCGCTCCCAGGTCCGTTCCCCGGAGAAGCTTCGGATCGGGAAGCTCCGCCTCACCGCCGTAAAGAAAACGCTCCATGCCCCTTTCGTCTTCCACATCCCTGTTACGGATCACACGTACGACCACCGGATCCACCCCGAGCCGCTCACCCATAGCCTTAAAATCCGCCTTTTTGTTATATATTCTCCAGTCGTATTCCAAACTCTCTCTCCTTACTGTCTTCCGCCAGTCTCAATTCTCTGCAGGTATCTGCCGTTTGCAGGGTTCTACCCCGTGCTAAATAAGCAGAAACAGGCTCCGGTATCAGCCGGAGCCCGTAGAATTCGATCTTCGAACCGGAGTCCATCCTTCCGGAAAGACCCGTTTTTCGCTTTTACGGCTTACGCCTTCTTTGCCTTGGCCGTAACCTGCTTTGTTTCCTTCTTGCCGGCACCGCCCTTAAAATGCTTCTTCAGCCAGAGCCACAGGGGACCGGTGATGCAGATGGAGGAATATGTACCGCAGACCACGCCAACCATCAGTGCCAGAGTAAACTCCCTGAGGGAAGAGGTTCCCAGAATAAACAGGCAGAAAACAGTAGCAAAGGTTGTGAGGTTCGTGTAAATATTCCGCATAAAGGTCTGCGAAACAGATACATTTACAATCTTCTCGTAGCCATCCACCTCAGGATTCATGGCCTTCAGGTTCTCACGGATCCGGTCAAAGATGATGATGGTCGAGTTGATGGAGTAACCGACTATGGTCAGCATACAGGCAATAAAGGTACCGCCCACGGAAAGGTAACCCACCGCATAAGCAAAGAACACGATCATAACGTCATGTATCAGCGCGATCACGGCCGCAACGCCGAACCGGACATCGGAGAACCGGAAGGCGATATAGATCAGCATAAGGATAGATGCGATCACAACAGCCAGTACGGCATCCCGACGGGTCTCGCTGCTGATGGTATTGGAAATATCGTTGGACTCCAGTCTTGCCGCAAGTCCGAAATTCTCGTCCAGCGCATTCTGCAGGGCGGACTTATCATCGCCCAGCAGCGTGGACTTAAAGATCACTTGATTGGAATTATCCACGATCTGTACCTGGATCTTGGACGCATCCACGCCGGCTGCCGCTGCATAGACCGGCACGATATTTTTCTCAACCTGATCCAGTGTATATTCCTCGTTGAAGGTTGCGGTTACAGATGTACCGCCGCTGAACTCCAGGCTGTAATTCAGGCTGTCACCGCGGCCGTGCATGCTCTTATTGACAAAGAGGAAGCCGATGCCTGTCAGGATCACCAGAATAGAAATAACAGAGAAGATGGGGAAACGCTTTGTATAATTTCCGGTCTTCGGCTGTTTTGCCTTTCCGTAGAACTTCTTATTGGTGACGCCCAGATTAACAAAAGCGTTCATCAGGAACCGGGTGATCACAAGAGCTGTGAACATGGAGATCACAATACCAAGGATCAATGTTCTGGCAAAGCCCTTAACCGTACCGGTACCCATAACCAGAAGGACGAAGCCGGCTATGATCGTGGTGATGTTGCCATCCACAATAGCAGAAAGCGCCTTCTTGAAACCGCTCTGAACAGCTGTCTTTACCGTCTTTCCTTCCCCGATCTCCTCTTTAATACGTGTGAAGATGATGACGTTTGCATCCACGGCCATACCAATGGACAGGATGATACCGGCAATACCGGGAAGCGTCAGCGTAATATGGAGCACGTTCAGGAAGAAGAGCTCCAGAAGAACATATACAGCCAGTGCAATGGATGCAACAAAGCCCGGGAACCGGAATACAATGAGCATCAGAAGGAAGATGAAGGCGAGACCGATAGCACCGGCCTTGAGCGCGCTGTTCAGCGCATCGGAGCCCAGTCTTGCACCCACTACCTGTGAGGAAAGCTCGGAAAGCGTAAGCGGAAGAGCACCGATCTTGATGGTACTGGCCAGCTCATTTGCCTCATCATAATCTTCCATACCGTCGATCTGCGCGGTACCGCCGTTGATCTGCTCACGCACGTTGGGCGCGCTGACAACTGCACCGTCATAGAAGATATAGAGACGCTGTCCCACCAGTCTTCCGGTCACATCCGCAAACTTCTTTGCCCCTTCATCCGTAAAGGTCAGGTGCACAACATACTCTGTATTTCCGGCAGTACCCTCTGATGTGCCTGCTGATGCATTCTTTACATCGGCACCGGAAAGGGCTGCCTCATACTCCTGTCCCTGGATGAGCAGATTGTAGTTATCCGGATCGATGAATTCCAGCTTACCGGGACGGCCCAGCGTATCCAGTACGGCGTTGGGATCGTACTTCTCGGTATCCAGCGGGATTTCGACCGTGATCCGGTTGCCGCTCTCCATGTACACCTCGCCATCGGGGCTGTAGGTATCCACTCTTCGCTGCAGCTTGTCTCTGGTTGCGCTGATCTCCTCATCGGAAGGATTTTTGTCTTCCACCTGATAGGTAACGCTGACACCGCCGCGAAGATCAAGACCCAGAGGGATATCCTTCGCCCGGCCGCTGGACTCGCCGCCCACGCCGTAGAGGACCATATAAACAACGCCCGCTACGAGAGCCGCAAACAGAAGAAGTCCGAGAACTGCATTTCTTTTTGCTTTTTTCATTTCCTGTTTCCTCTTTGTTTCTATAGTAATAACTTATGTATTATAGCACGTAGCCAATAGACTTGCAAAGCAAATCTTCTATTTCAGGTGCGTATAGGTGATCATGGCCACATTCATGGCGATCACAGCAAGGATCACACCGAATACGATCTCGCCTGCCGCCACCTTATTATGGATCCGCTTCGAGGCCATGAGCCTGCCGCTGGCCGCCACGGAAAGCATCGGATAAAAGAGCGGCGTCAGATATCTGGCCTGTGTTCCGATGATCTGTCTTTCCCCCACCGGCGTGCAGACCAGATAGAAGGCTGTGGCGATCACCGCGGCTCCGCCGAAAAACAGGAGAACCGTATAAATCCGTGGAACTACCCCCACGTTCCGGTCGCACTCATCCTTATCCAGCACGGCAAGCGCAGTGATCAGAATAAAGATTATGGACGCGCCGGCAAGCCCCTCCGCCGGACTGAGCTGCCCATAATTCGTCAGGGCGCCGAGAATATTGCCAATGGAGCAGTACCGGATAAGAAAGTCCTTCAGGAGCTTCATGTACCATACCGGATGTCCCATGATGAAGGAAAGCTGCTCGCCCGGTTCCACCGATCCTCCCATGATCCGGGTATCTCCGGCGCTCTCCACCTCTGCTCCGGACCGGAGCATCAGCATGAAAAGCATGATCAGGAACATGGCCGCACCGGTCAGGTAATACTTCCACTTCTTCTCCAGCTTCTTCGGCCGGATCAGGAAGGGGATCAGGATCAGAGGCGCGTAGATCTGTTTGGGCACGCAGCCCAGCGTAAATGCGCCGAACATGATCAGCGTATTCTTCATGGAAACCTTTTCATCCGGACGCTGGCATTCGCCCACGAAATAGGACATGCCCAGCATGGTAAAGCCGAGAACCCAGTAATCATAATTATAGCAGCCCGCCATAAAGATATTGGTGGGGATCAGGAGCACGGCCGCCAGAAGAAGCTTTCCGCTCTTCAGCCGCCGGATGGCAAAAAATCCCAGAAGACTGTAAAGCAGGAGGTTGGCAAATTCACCCATGTAATAATAGAGAAGGAAGGGCAGATGCAGGTTCCTTCCCACAGCGATCATCAATCCGGCAGGAAGATGAGCCAGCGAAATATTCGGCGAAGTGAAGAGCTCAACAATGGGGCCGTCACATTTATTCAGGTTGAACATCCTGCCGAGATTTCCGTAATAGGTATCGTCCACCCGCGTGTCTCCCCGGGAATTGGTAAAGAGAAGGTCTGCGTGGGTGAAGCCGCCGTCCTTCATATTGGCCGCTTCCACCGAGAGCCGGTAATGTGTATCGATGTCCCAGCCATTATGGCCAAAGGGCAGTCCGACGATCATGGTCACGCCCACGATCAGGATAAAGCCCAGAAATACATTCTCCACCTTATCCTGCAGCTGTTTTCTGGATGCGTAGAGCCAGAGCGCCGCGGTAAGGATTCCGGCTACAGAGAAAAACCGGTTCACATGGGGATGGGCATCGATCTTCAGTACCCAGAGGGCGATCATGATGACGCCGGAAACTCCGCCCGTTACCAGAAGAGTAAGCAGCCCTCTTTTGATCAGCTTCTTCTGCTCCTTCATCCACTTCCGGATGCGGGGAAGAAAAGCATATTTTTCCTCCATCCTGCAGGCAAAGAGGCCTGCGAATGCCGCGATCAGTATGGAAATGATGAAATATCCGGTCTTGAAGGGAAGCCAAAAAGCAGAGAATTCCGGCTCATTTTCATGAAATTCCACCTGAACGATATTCTCCCCGCTGATCCGGGAAACGCCGATCGCCGCATATTCCAGATCATCCAGGGTGATCACGATATAACCGGAATCGCTGTAGGTCAGTACCGAAAAGGCCCTGATCACCTCGTATTCCGTTTCGTCCGCATAGCCGAAAATCTCCAGTACGGAAGGATTCCAGCTGCCTTCCTTCAGTTTGATCGCAATGAACCGGGTTTTCTCCTGCACCCCGGTCAGATCAACAATATAGGTGTTTTCCGTATTGGTCGTGTCATGGGTCTTGTGAAACTGTTCCAGCTCCTCGTGCGTCACTATGGTGCGGATATCATCGGTATGCCTGTATGTGATCGCTTTTTTCGTAGAAAAACAAGTCGAACCGAATAAGACCAGTACAACAAAGAAAACCAGAATGGCAAAGATCATACTTCTCTTATTCGGTTTTTGTATGCTAATCTTCATTTCCGCTTTCCCCTCCCGGGAAGTTTCCTGCACTGGGTCATGCTCAATCAAACAGCTCGTGCATCTCCAGCATGTTCGTATAGATCCGGTCTGCCTTCTCCCGTACCTCATCTGTGGGCTGGATAAGGTCGATGATCATTACGGTAAATAGGCCTGCGGCAGCTGAGGATAAAATACCGTTCACCGAATCCTCCACTCCTACCGTGCGGGCAGGGTCTACTCCCAGCTCACGGCACGCCGTCAGATAGATATCCGGATCAGGCTTGGCCTTCTTTACCTTATCTCCGCAGATCACTGCGTCAAAATATTCCAGAATATTCTTCGACCCTCCTGCGCGGCAGGCGGAGCCGAGAAACCTCTTCATCCTGTCTTCGTCCGTGGATGTCGCAATGGCCAGCTTAAGACCCTTATCCTTAAGCATCTGAAGAGTCTCCACAACGCCGGGTTTCAGATCATATCCCGGAGAAACGGCGTAACCCTCCACTCCCTTACTGATCACCGCCCGGTAATCATCATAGGGGATATCCGTTTCAAACACATCCCGGAAATGAAGCTTATTTCTTTCATATCTTCCGCCGGCGATCTTATTGCAGAACTCCTCCACCCGGGAAAGATCCAGGCCGAACTGCTCTGCCGCCACATATTCATATTTCCGGTAGATCTTTTCGGAATCGAGAATTACCCCGTCCATATCAAATACAACTGCCTCGAACAACGGTTTCTCCTTTCCCTTCGCATAAAAGAGGACTGGCCAGTCGGGCCAGCCCTCTTCCGCTTTCTTCTTGTCCCGATTACTCGGAAAGAACTACTTTTCTTCGTCCTTCTTTCTCTTCTTGGCAAGCAGGATGAAGAATCCGCCGCCGACGATCACGACTGCGCCGATGATACCCAGGATCAGCCACAGCCAGCTGCTGCTCTTTTCATAATCGAAGTTCAGCGTCTGTGTGGTCACATTTCCTGCTGCGTCCTCTGCCGTTACAACAAGCTCGTAATCGCCCTTGCTGTCAACAGTGAAGGTACATGCGTTATCCTTGATCGGCATATCCTTACCGTTCAGCTTAACGGATTTCAGTGTATCCTCGTTCAGCTGCAGGGATACCGTGATCTCTCTTGCTTCCTGCAGATTTTCGCCTTCCTCAATACCGTCGATCAGAATGGTCGGTGCCACGCTGTCAAACTTGAAGGAGAATTCATTGTTTTCTGTAAGGGTATGACCCATTTCATCTGTTACATCAACGCGGAATACATGGCTTCCCTGTGCGATATCGCCGTTACCATCGTACTCAACGCCGTCCAGATAGAACTTATACTTGCATACTGTCAGATCAATGATCATATCCTCGATGTCCGGAACACCGTTAAACTCATTGATCACGGTGCCGTCATAGGCTTCCAGACCTGTCAGCTCAGGAGCTTCGGTGTCGATGGTGAAGTGAACCTTCTGCTCGCTCTTATTGCCGGCACGGTCAGTTGCCTTAACAACGATATCATAAATTCCATCCTCCGCGAACTTCTTCTCCACCGTTGCCGGATTGGAGCTGTTAACGGAAATGGTGCCGAAGTCAACATCGTATGTATCGCCATACTTGTCCTTCCGCTTTCCGGAAATCTCTACCTTATTGGAAAGATAGAAGGTCTCGTTGATCTGTGCAGTAAACTCTACGTTCTTCTCTGTCTTATCGTAGTTGGATACGCCCGAAAGCGTGATCAGCGGTGCGTTACCGTCCAGAATGAAGGAATAGCTGGTCTCCGCCGTGTTGCCTGCCTTATCAGCAGCCTTGAAGGTGAAGCTGTATTCGCCATCCTCCGTAAAGAGCTGGGACATAACGGCATTGGCGTTGCCGGGATTGAACTTATCCGTTCTCAGGAGCTGGCTGTTTCCGCCATCCAGCTTCTTAAAGATGCTGATCTCCGCATCCTCCATATCCCAGTAGAATGCTTCTCTCATGCCATAGGAGATCGTTACATCCTGTGTTGCTGTACCCCTGTTGGCAATTCCGCTGATGGTAAGCGCCGGTTCTGTCTTATCAACACGGAAGCTTACCGTTACCGGATCACTTACGTTTCCGGCCCTGTCTGTTGCCCTGTAGGTTACTTCATAGTCCGCTTCAACGTCAAAGCTCTGTGCGCCCTCCGATACTGTAGAGGTCAGGACCTCTGCTGCCTGCGAAGGCTGTGTTCTCTTTACAGACTGCGCAATATCGTTTTCATCCTTGTAGCTGTCCGAGATCGAAACACCAACAACGCCCGTGGTGTTCAGATACCGGAGTCCTGTATAGCTGATGCCGTTCAGCGTCGTGCTGAGCACCGGCTTCTGTGTGTCGATCGTAAAGCCGATGGCTACGCGGTTTGCTGTATTTCCCGCAGAATCCGTTGTGGAAAGCTGAATCCTGTGGGGGCCGTCTCCCGAGATCGTCGTTGTGGCCGTCTGCACACCCTTCGCATCCGGGCCTGACCAGCTCAGGCTGAGCGTCTCACCTGTCTGGGTATCCAGAGCAGAAATCTCACTGGTGTTATAATCCTTAACGGTAAAGTTCAGCCTTACCGAGGTATTGTAATACAGACCGTAACGATAGGTGACACCGGTGGCATTATTGATATAACCGTCATAATACTGACTGATCTTGGCCGGATCCGGAGTTACGGACTTATCGATAGTAATATCGTTTGTCGGTGCGGTGGTATCTACTACAAATACGGCTGAGCCTGTGGTCTTCCTGAGAGCCTTATCCGTTACTACGTAGCTTACCTCATAGGTCGCATCCTTCGTGCAGCTGAAGGTTCCGGCGGAATTCATCGTTTCCGTCGTTGACTCAGAGCCGTCGGAAGGCGTGGTCTTTACTGTCCACTCAACCGACATGAGGTTGGTATCGGATGCGCTGAGACGGATGCCCGCCTTTACGCCGAAATACTTCTTTGTTGTGTCGATCTTTTCATCATTGTAGGTCAGAGAAACCGCCGGATCTGTAAGGTCGATCACGGCTACAGCAGATGCCTTCGGCGCTGCGAGACCCGTCCGGCCGAACGCCTGTACAGACATCTCGTGACGGCCTTCCTTGGTGATCGTTCCGGAGTTGGTGAAGGTCGGTGCTGCGCCCTTCCAGCCATTTGTATCAATGGCTGATGTAAGCTCAGAATCAATAGAATCTGTGATCTTTTCCCCGTCCTTTTTCCTGCCCATGGCATCCGTTACTGTGAGCTTAACAGTAGCATTGCCGTCATAATACTTCACATTGCCTTCCTGAGTCTTGGGTACGCTGGTCACTTCAATCGTATTGGTGGGGCCCTTATTGATCAGCGTGAACTTTCCTTCCACAAGCTTGTCATTTTCATTTCCGGCATTATCCACAACCTCGAACTTCAGGACATAATCACCATCAAAGTCACCGGCAGCAAAGGCTGAAGAGATATCGCTGCCGTCCCGCAATGCTGTGGAAATCAGTTCACAAAGGGTTCTGGGGTTATCTGCATTGATTTTAAAGTTCATGCCCGGCGTCGTGGGTTCAGTCTTCGCGCAAACGATGGGTGCTCCGCCTGACGCATCCTGGGAATAGTAAACAACGCCTGTTTCCTCCTTATTCCCAAGATAGGATCTGGTTACCGTCGCCTTGACATACTTTACACCGATATTATCCTGGGGTTCGATAATCAGTGTCGGATTCTTAAATATGTTAACGCCGTTACCACCAAACAGCTTACCGTTTCTGAGAGCGAACAGATTATTAACGCTATAACCACCGTTGTTGTTCTGCCATCTCAGGGCGATATTCGCCTCCTTCGTCACCGGCTTGGACTTGTCAACATAGTATGTACCTGTGACATGCTGACTATCGTTGCCTGCATTGTCTGTAGCATAGATATCGATTCTCGTTCCATAAAAATCCACGGACCCAATCACATCAATTCCCTCAAGCGTCCCTTCGGATTTTTTGCTGTCATCTATATTGATAATATTAGTTATTAAGTTGTAATTTTTTTGTCCTTCTTCACCTACCTCCTGTTTAATGGTTACTGTCTTTACACCGGAAGAATAGGTGTCGTCAAGTGTATGGTCATCCTCATTTACGTTCATGGGGTCAGCATACTTGACAAAAAGATAATACTCGTTTACCCACTGATCATTGACAGGAAGCGCGTCAACTGTCGGATCCGTCAGATCGACATATACGATCGAGATCGTATCCCGTTCCTCGATACCATTTTCATTAACGAATCTGAATAATGCATTCTCATATTCCTGAGAATAATCAAGAGCTACCGTTCTTGTGTAGGTATAGGTGTATTCCTCAACTCCATCTACTATACTCATAGATTCGGTTGCTGCAACATCGGCTGTCACATCGTCCTCTGTTCCGCCATAACTGAAGAACGCGCCGTAGGACGGTCTGATCTTCTCGGAAGAAACGATCGTGTAGGTAATGGAAAAGGTTCCTGAATTGATGGGACCATACTCTCCACCCTCGGGTTCTACCTCCTTATTGTCGCTGCCAAAGGTGATGACATGCTCAATACTGTTTTTATCCTCTACAAACTGAACAATATACTGTTTACTTGTCTCTCTGCCGGACTGATCCTTTGCTGTAACAGTGTAAACAGCTTCTTTTCCCACAAAGGAATCTGTCACGGTCTCGCTCAGAAGATAGGTACCATCACCCTGATAGGCAAATGCAACCTCTTCCTCTGTTCCGTCTGTTGTACCGATATCTCTGACAACACGCTTACCCTTTACTTCGCTCAGCGAGTCGTCGCTCGGACTTACGCTCAGGCTGAAGGGGTGATTGTTCTTTACAGAGATCTTGTTTCCGAAGGTTCCGGAATCGGTCAGTTCCTGATCAACATCAGAGCCGCTGACCATACCATGCAAGGTGGCCTTGCCAAACTTGGGATCCTTGCTGTCGTACAGGACCTTAATTGCATCGGATTTCGCCTTAACGCCTGCAGCAGATGCTTCCACGAAAACGGTAGTAGGCGTATCGGCAGTAAGCGTAAGCTCTCCCGTGTATTTGTTTTCCTCACCGGTTGGATAAAGCGCAGCTCCGGCAACATCATCCGTTCCTTCATTCAGATAAGGAATGACGCTGCCATTATCAATGATAACATCATCCGCCTTTGCCTCAGCCGTGATCTTAACCTTGTTGGAGGAAGAATAATAAACATCTCCAACAGGGCTGAGTTCCTCATCGGTACCGCTGTTATTTACTGTAACCTTAGTGATATTTACCTTTGTATTCACATCGGTAAAGGTAATATTTAAGGTAATGGTCTCCTGTGCATTATTTGTGTCTTTCCCTTTTGCCGTAAAGGTAAAGGTTCTGGTCATACCGTTATCCGCGGGAGCTCCATGGATCACAGCCTGATAAAAGTACTCGTTTTCACCGCTTTTCGGGTCAAGAGTACCTGCAAACTCACCCGGATCTACCGCTACTTCCATTTTCTCTGCGGAATTGAACTGGAAATAGATATCCTGAGAAACGTTCGCATTCAGGTTGATCGTACTATACTCATCATAATTTTGATGTTCGGAACCCACCTGTGTCTGTACGCCACTTAAGCCAAGATAGAAATTCCGCACAAATGCGTCGCTGTCGGCATCACCAACCACCTTATTATATGCGTTGGAAGAATACCTCTTAACGAGCTGGTATTCTTTATCCTGGTCGACCGATTGCTGGTTCAGATAATTCCTGATCTCATCCAGATTCTCCTTACCTTCCATTACGGTTTCGTTATCTGTCTTGTTGATGAGGTCATATCTGAAGCTGCCGTAGTATTCAACAGTATAATCATAACCGTCAGGATCAACGAGCGGCTCGATCTCCCCAAAAGCTTCATTGGAAAGCTCTACCAATTTATTTGCATTATCAACATCGACTGCTACCGGCGTAACTGCAGCGCCATCCAGAAGGATGCTGGCCTTTACCTCCGGTGCTCCAAAGCTGTCCTCACTTGTTACATCCAGGTCTCCTGTGTATGCATCGTCATTACCAGTCTGATCAGCCATTATTGTCGGATTTTTAAACCAGACCAGGTCGACGCACTTATATACCCCGTTTTCCGGATCTTCATTCAGACTGAGTCCCTTTGCCTCTTCCGTCAGAGAGCCGTGCTTCATAAACTTGAAGATAAAGTCATAAGAGATATTCGTTTTATGAAGATCTGTATCCGCCGGAGCTGATGTATAGATCTTACCGTCATCATCCACGAAATCCGGATAATCTCCGGCATGATCCAATTCCTGCTTATTCTCTTCCGGAAGTGTCAGGACGAGTTTTTTTGTGGGAACAATGTAGTGCAGATAGTTCGGGCCGCCCATCACTCCCCAATGATCTATACCGATAGCCGAGATTCTTTGATAGAGAACATCGTCTTCGTAAAGCTCTCCTTCCGGTATCGGCTCATCCGCGACTACGCGCCGCTGGGTGCGGTTTCCGATATAAACCACACCAAGTACCATGGCCAAGGCCATGAACAGGGCAAGCAGGCGCTTTTTCAGCGAAAACCTTTTCTTTTCTTTCTTCATGCCAATTCCTCCGATCCTGTTATAAGGATTCCTCTGTGTGTACTACCGTTTCGCTCTGGATCACACGAATACCGAACGTCTCCGGATCCGGAGTTTCCTCCATGCCGCTCTTCAAAACGGCTGTTTCATCCTGGGCATATTCCCCAAGAATATCTCCATCCTCGCGAATTTCTTCACGAAGAATATCGGTTGCGTCTTCCGTTCCGACTCTGGCCGTCTTTTCCTCACTGTAATCGCCGGCCTTCAGTACGTCGGTGGCATCATCGTCATGGAAGGATGCCCGCCTGCCGTCGGATGTCAGTACATCGGTTTCTCCGTCGTCTCCCACAGACTCCCTAACGGGCGTCCGGGAAGCAGCCGCGCTCTTACCATCGGATGTCAGCACATCCGTTGCGCCGTCATCTCCGCCGGCTCCCTCAAGAACATTGGTCTCGCTTTCCGATACATCGTAGCCAAGGGTTGTTGTCGCATCCTCGGAATTACCGCTCTTGCCGTACTTCAGAACTTCTGTAGCCTCGCTTGCGACATTCTGTCTGCCGCGGACCGTAGGCTCTTCAACCTGTGAATCCACCACGCGTCTGGCATCTCTGGCCGCCGCCTTTGCGATCTTCTCGTTTTGCTGCTTTTCCAGAACGCCTGACTGGGAAGAGGCGCTGACGTCTCTTGCCATAATGGAACCGCCGGTGGTTCTTTTCTTCTTTTTCTGTGTTCCGCCTGCGCGGATTTCCTCAATAGCCTTCTTTTCCGTCCGTCCCGTGATCACACCCAGAGCTCTGGGAATCTTCAGAACAAAGAACAGAACAACAGACAGGATCAGGAAAATGATTGCCAGCGTGAGTCCACCGTAAAACAGTAACTTATATGTCCCCATCTACATCACTTCCCTTCTCCGGAAGACTTAATGTCTTCCATGTCAGATTTTCTCTGGGTCCAGGTACCCTTATCAATGCCTTCCACCTTGCTTCCGGCATTATATACGGCAAGAATCGTTTCTTTTTCCTTCTTGCTCCACTTCGTTACATCCTGGTTCTTTGCAGAATACAGATTGTACAGGAAATCCAGATGCTCTGTATATACCTTGGATACATAATAGCCATCCGTTCCCAGATAGTCCTCTGCTTCCGCATAGGTCTTCAATGCGCCGTCCACATCGTCCTCTGCTGCACAGAGCTCAGCCATCATGCAGACCTTATTCACATAATTGGTAATATAGCTCCGGGTATTTCCGCTGCTCCCCTTAACGTCGCCGTTGATCTGGGACTGCATATAGTTGATCACCCGTCTGCAGTAGGTCTTTCCGTTTTCGGTCTTTCCTTCATATTTGTAGATCTGCGCAAGATAATCGCTGAAGCTGCAATCATATTCGGAAAGATTATCCCCGTTATAGCTTCCCAGGTCGTTTTCCGCCTGTGTCAGCACATTTTCCGCTTTTTCTACATTATCATCATTCAGATTGGTCAGATAATACTGACCCAGAATATTGTAATTGATATATCGCTGCTCATCCCCCACGTCAAAGTGCGACATGTTGTAATCAGCAAATTTATTGATATCCTCCTCCAGCTGCTTTCTCTCCGCATCCGATGCGGTTCCCGCCTTGGACGCCGCAATACTGTAATAGTATCCCGCCAGAGTACTGTAGGTATCATCATCCATCTTCTTGACCTCGCCGAAATACTGTGCCGCAAGGTCATACTGCGCCGTTTCCACATAGTAGGCGCGTCCGAGGTTGAACATCAGCTCCGGATCCTTCTTCGCGCCGGAATTCTTTACCTTTGCCGCAATCTTGGCCAGGTTGTCCGTCAGCTCCTGCTTGGGATCCTCTGCTGTACTGGTATGATATTCATCCACATACAGATTGATCAGCTGCAGATAAGCCTCCGGTTTATCGGAAAGCAGTCCGTAGGCCTCCTCATACTCCGCCTCGGCTCTGTCATAATCCTTTGCTACCTTATAACTGTTTCCTTCATCAATATGGGATGCATAGGTGTTGTTGTTCAGTCTTGTGATCCCGTTTCTTCCCACAACCGCCAGCGCACCAAACACGATGGTCAGCAGCGCGGATGCACCAAAGAGGATCACCTTGTTCCGGTTGGCTTTTTTGTAGGAATCATCCAGCTCGGTGTAATGCTCCAGTGCATAGATCAGCTCCGAACAGTTCTGGTAACGGTCGTTGGGGTTCGGCCGCGTACACTTCAGGATGATCCTCTCCAGACCTGTGGAGAGCGCCGGGTTCACCTGACGGATCGGAACCATCTCATACGGCGGTTCCTGCGGATTTCTGCCCGTTACCATATGATACATGGTAGCGCCCAGATTGTAAATATCCGTTCTGGCATCTGTCTTGTAGATACCGCGTCCCTGGGAATCACCGAACTGCTCCGGTGCAGCATATCCACGGGTACCGAGCGCCGTTGTATCGGCGTTATTCTCGATGGTATACTCCTTGGCCGTACCGAAGTCGATCAGCTTAACGCCGGCGTCATCCGGCTTGATCATGACATTCGACGGCTTCATATCTCGGTAGATGATGGGCGGTTTCCTGTTGTGAAGATAATCCAGCGCGGAGGCCAGCTCCAGGCTCCATTCGATCACCTGCTCCTGGTCAATTGCGCCGACCTGCTTCAGTCTGTCGCCCAGGTTTTCACCCTCGATGAAGTCCATGATAACGCAGATCGTGCCGCTGTACTTGACGATATCCACGATACGCGGAATAACCGGATGATCGACATCCTTCAGGATGTTTGCCTCCCGCTCAAGACTCTTTAACAGAGTTTCCGTGCTCTTGGAACCGTCATTCTTAATTTCCTTTACGGCCCACTGCTTATTCAAATGATTATCACGGGCAAGGTAGACGTAGGACATTCCGCCCTCGCCGATTTCCTTCAGGATTTCGTACTGGCCACCCAGCACTACGCCCGCTTTGAGTATCCCTTTTTTCCCCATGTTATCCTATCCCCGTTTAAAACGTCCTGACAACAACTACAGAAATGTTATCGGTTTCCCTGCGGTTTTTAACCAGCTCGGTCAAATATACGCAGCCGTAAGTCATTTCATCTTTTGTTTTCATATTTGCCGGCCCGATCTTATCCAGGATCTCCTCCTCGGAAATCTGGTGACGGAAACCATCTGAGCATAGCATATAAGTAGCATTTCTGGCAATAGTCCCCTTCAGGAACTCCGGCTGGACCACTGCCGATGCGCCGACGCACTGCAGCAGAACGCTTCGTCTCGGATCGATCTTTGCCTCCTCCGGTGTCATCCTTCCGGCTGCCACCTCTCTGGCCACAAAGGTCTGGTCCTTGGTCAGAACTCTTGCTTCATCCTTCAGCTCGTACACCCGGCTGTCTCCCACATGTACAATATAGAAATTATCCTTATACATCAGAATGGCAGAGATCGTTGTACCCAGCATCAGATGGTTCTCCGAGCCGTATTCACCCAGCCGTTTGTTGTCATTCTGGATGATCAGGTCCCATTCGTCCTTGAGTCTCCCCACAGAGAAGGAGTCTGTTGTGATCTGCCGGATAAAATCCCGGTCAAACCACCGGCAGAAGGACTCGATCACGACTTTGCTGGCAAGCTCTCCCTTGGCCAGACCGCCCATGCCGTCGCAAACAATGGCAAAGGCCGCCTGCCCGTCAGGCGTGTCGATCACACGGAATGCTATGGAATCCTGATTCGTATTCTTACGGATGCCGATATCCGTATTGTAGGTAGCAATATATTCCATTTAGTCTGCCTTTCTGAGACGGAAGATGAAATCTTCATCCCCGAGACGGATCTTCATGTTGGCCTTCAGCAGGATCTCCTTTCCGGCCTCGATCTTTTCTCCATCAATATATGTACCATTGGTAGAGCCGTTATCTACGATGTAATTTACGCCATTCCTCTGCACAATGATGCAGTGAACACGGCTGATCGCAGGGTTATTTTCAATAGCATAATCCGAGTTGACCTTGGACTTGCCGATCTTGAATTCGTTCTTGTCGATGTAGATTTCCTCGTTCGTCCTTGTTCTGACAAAGTGCGGACGGGGACGATCCGCCTGCTGGGCAGGCTGCGGCGCTGCGCCAAACTGCTGCGCCTGCGGAACTGCTCCAAATTGCGGTGCCTGCGGTGCGGGCTTCTGTCCCGGCTGACCGAACTGCGGTGCTGCGGGTGCAGGTGCTCCGCCAAACTGGGGCGCTGCGGGTGCGGGCTTCTGTCCCGGCTGGCCGAACTGCGGTGCTGCAGGTGCAGGCGCTCCGCCGAACTGGGGCGCTGCGGGTGCAGGTTTCTGACCCGGCTGGCCGAACTGCGGCGCCTGAGGTGCAGGCGCTCCGCCAAACTGGGGAGCCTGCGGTGCAGGCTTCTGTCCCGGCTGACCGAACTGCGGCGCCTGAGGTGCAGGTGCTCCGCCAAACTGCGGTGCTGCAGGTGCAGGTGCTCCGCCAAACTGGGGCGCTGCGGGTGCAGGTTTCTGACCGGGCTGACCGAACTGCGGTGCCTGAGGTGCAGGCGCTCCGCCGAACTGGGGCGCTGCGGGTGCAGGTTTCTGACCGGGCTGACCGAACTGCGGTGCCTGAGGTGCAGGCGCTCCGCCAAACTGGGGTGCTGCGGGTGCAGGTTTCTGACCCGGCTGACCGAACTGCGGTGCCTGCGGTGCAGGTGCTCCGCCAAACTGCGGTGCCTGCGGTGCGGGAGCGGCCTTGGGCGCTTCAGGTGTCTTCGGAGCCTCGGGCATCTTCGGTGCTTCCGGCGCTGCCGCCTTCGGCTGCATTCCGATGGGACCGCCAAACTGCGGTGCCTGAGGTGCAGATGCTCCGCCAAACTGCGGTGCCTGCGGTGCGGGAGCGGCTTTCGGTGCTTCAGGTGCCTTCGGAGCCTCGGGCATCTTTGGTGCTTCCGGCGCTGCTGCCTTCGGCTGCATTCCGATGGGTCCGCCAAACTGCGGTGCCTGCGGTGCGGGAGCGGCCTTGGGCGCT
>DFHD01000004.1:0-92122 GCA_002372545.1 Lachnospiraceae bacterium UBA3732
AAGTATTAAAAGAAATATCATGAATCTTATGGATTTTGGATATGAAATCGAGTATAGCGAAAGCGTTCGTAAAATGCCTGTTAAAGATAAAAAAGGGAAAATAATGTATGATCCGGATACCGGAGAGAAGATAACAGAGGATAGCTATATCTGGTCAGACTATTATCTGGTTCGCGACTTTACAGATAGTGAACTGCGTCTTTTAATTGATGGATTGCTTTTTTCAAGACATATTCCTTATAGCCAGTGTAAGAAACTAGTGGAGAAGATTGAAGGATTATCCAGTGAAAATTTCCGTTCCAGAGTTAAATATATTTCCACACTTCCAGTCGATAAAACAGATAATAAAGCTCTGTTCCTTAATATTGAACTTATTGATGAAGCAATCAGTAAAAAGAAGAAGATTACATTTAAATATCTGGAATATGATACTGATAAGAAAATGCACAAAAAAAAGAGAGAAGATGGAAAGGAACGGGTATACCTGGTATCACCATACCAGATGGCAGCCCGTGATGGAAAGTATTATCTGATCTGTAATTATGATAAATATGATGATATTTCAAATTACCGCCTGGACAGGATTACCGATATAGAAATAACAGATGAAAAGATAAAGCCTTTTAAAGATTTGAAATGGGCAAACAAAGCATCACTCAATCTATCAGACTATATGAAAAAGCATCCGTATATGTATTCAAGCGAGGATGTTATAGTATCATTCAGAATCGTACTTCCTATGATCAGTGATGTGATAGATATGTTTGGAACCGATGTAAGATTCTCTGATAAAGATGAGACTGGGGTGACAGTAACGACAACTACAAATGAACGGGCTATGGAGCAGTTCGCACTGAACTTTGCTCCGGATGTAATGGTACTCAGACCGGAGAGGTTGAGAAAGAAGGTAGTAGAGAAGTTGAAGAATGCCGTGGAAGCGTATGAGGAGGGAACAAAATGAAACTGGAGTATAGTGAAAAAGCAAAACAAAGCGCTATATCTGAGTTTCGGGATAAAAAAATAGGCGATGGAAAACGTGGACCGTTTTATAACAGAACACAGGAATGGGATTTTGAAAAGGATGACCTGGAATTGTTCAAAAATGCTGTATGGCAGGGATATTTGGATGCGAGCAGAACGTTTGCGGGTATAAAGGGAACTAATAAAGATGAAGGAGCATTTTTAAATCTTGCAAAATCCATAAAAAAGTATTTTGACGAGGAAGAATCGGAGTTTACCCATGATAAGTGGTGTAAAGACTTTATCAGAGATATTAAGAACTGTAACGATTATGATGCACGATATGGACAGGCACAGAAGGTTGTGAATATGGCCTTCAAATATTTGTATTGTTGCAATGGAGCGGAGATTTACAGAGATAGTAAGTTCAACGAGTGTCATATGCCCCTGGATCAGTTTACTCTGGCGTGGTTTTTTACTGAAGAAGGGATACTTTATCAGGAATGGAGCTGGTTTTCTGAAGATTTATATAATAAAGTGAAGGAAAGGATTAGGGAGATACTTAAGGAAGATATTCTTGGAAAGGAACTTATAATCTGGTACGAGTATAAAGATAGTATAGTGAATCTTAAGAAAACACATTAGTAACTACGATAATAAATGAACGGACTATGGAGCAGTTTGCACTAAACTTTGCACCTGATGTAATGGTACTTAGGCCGGAACGATTGAGGAAGAAGATAGTGGAGAAGCTGAAGAATGCCGTGGAGGCGTATGAGAGGGGAGATTAATATGGAAAATACAAGAGGAGAAAAAATGACAATACGAGTAGATGATTTGTTTTATTTTGTGTTTGGAATTACTCCAGATACTAATGATGAGGATAAGATAAAGCAATGTGTTCATAAAGCGTATCTTGATTTGTGCAGAACTATTGATTATAAATACTCATCTGCTGAAATTGAAAGGTGGAAAAAGAAGAACAGTTCAGAAGAAGAAAAAAACAAGGCAAAGGGATTTGAAGAACAGAAGTCAGAATTCAAAAACACAATTGTGAATATGATTATTGAAGCTGTAAATAAAAAAGAGATTCTTGATGATTTTGATTATTGGCATAAAAATTTATCGGAAAGAATAAATGCCAATTCAAAAGGAAAATACGTACTGATAGATGAGAAAGACAAAGAAGGATTATCCTATGGACAGATTCAAAAATGGATAAATATGACATTGAAATATATGCGAATAATGGGATTGACTGATCCAAGCATAGAAAATAAGCTACATATTCCGTTAGATGATTATATTCTGAAGGCAGCATCTTATAAAGAAAATGAAAAGATATGTGATTCATATGAGGTTTATGGTTTGGGGATAGATAATTCTCTCGGAAAGTGGAGTGAAATATCTGAATACGATAAGTATATGTATTACGAGGATTCTGTAAGAAAAAAGACGGTTTGTCCTATAGAATGGGAAAGCAAAGCTTGGATTGCAGAAGCAACAAGAAGAAGCGTAGAAGAGCAAAAATAGAAAAATGATTATTGATGTATTAATTGGTATTTTAAAGATACTATTGTGGTCACTGGGCATACACCGACGCAGTTTATAGAGGGTAACCCTAATCCGGGAAGGATATACAAACATTTGAATCACATAGCGATTGATTGCGGATGTGGGATGCCGGACGGCAAGCTCGCAGCAATATGTCTTGAAACGGGAGAGGAATTCTATTCGCAGTAGCTAATATCATTACTTAAAGGCGTAAGGAAGTGGAGGAGCTGTAATATATGAAGAGCATAAATCTAAGTTTTGAAGTGGATCGCTTCAAAGCAACGATTAAGAAAGAGAAGGACATATTGGAAAAAACTCTTTCGAATGATTCGGGAATTGAGTTGTATGTTCAGGCAATTTATCTGGGGTATTTAGATGCCTCAAGAACATTTGAGGGTCAGCGTAAGGTCAAAAAAGATGATTCTGAAGTTAAAGAGATTGCGACAGAAATGAAGCAGTATATTGATGGTTATATCACTGACTTTGATGCTCTTTTTTATAATGCCTGCGAAAAATTATGCGACAAATATCAGATGAAGTTCGGTCAGGCTCAAAAGATTATAAATATGGCCTACAAATATTTGTACTGCATAGCTAGTGAAGATTTAAAAAAGTGTTTCGACAAGTGTCATTTGCCACTTGACGGGATAATGCTTGAGTGGATACACCGGAATATAACTGATGCTAAAAAGAAGAGGCTTAAGAAGGTAGATGCCTGGAGCAAGTTAGTCAAGGGAACGGAAGAAGAAGCTTGTACTTATATGTATTACAAAAAGTATATAGATATCTATTGTAAAGAGAAAGGAAAAACGCCATTACAATTGGATTTTGAGTATTGGGTTATCATGTCGCAGACGCTGTCTGCGGAAAGCTACCTAAAGACATTTTCTGAAGATGAATTGAAGGAGAATAAGCATATTGACCTATTAAGAAAATACAGCGATAGTTTTTGTGCTTAAACAAATAAATATGAGTGACAAGGATACAAGCAAGTATATATCTCTGATACTTCGGCACAAGCCGGAAACAATAGGCATTTCCCTTGATGAGCATGGCTGGGCTAATGTTGATGAACTGATTCGAGGGGTAAATAAGTCACACCCCTTGGAGATGGGGATTCTGGAACGAATAGTTGCGGAGGACGAGAAGCAACGATATTCGTTCAATGAAGATAAAACGTTGATCAGAGCAAATCAGGGTCATTTTATTCCGGTTGACGTTGAACTTGAGGAAGTACCCTCCGGAGTTCCTTTATCACGGTACTGGCGAGAAATATGTCAAATCTATTGATGAGCAAGGTCTTATTCCGAAATCCAGACTATATGCTCACCTTTCTGCGGATGAGGAAACAGCTCGAAAAGTGGGGAGCAGACACGGGAAGCCAGTTATTTATATCGTTAAAATTGGGGAAATGTATCGCAATCAAGGGAAGTTCTATTGCTCTGTGAAAGATATTGGAAAGAAAAACTTGGAGTATTATCTTTTGAATGTGTGCAATATTAAATTAAAGAATAATTGATGGAATATGCAAATATATCAAAATCTGAAAGAGATAATCTTGTTTAAACAAAGGCTGCGTTACTGCAGCCTTTTTTATTATTTATATGTTTTTTCTATCCCAGCCAGCTCTAATTCCTTAGCGGTAATGTTCCAAGGCCGACTGTCTTTTGCGGCTTCTTCAAGCAGGATAAGGTGATAAGCGTTAAGCATGAGGGATATGTCGATTTGGCCTTTCAAATAATTGCTTAAGGCAATAAGAATTCGTTGTTTTCCGGTTAAGGAATCAGGAAGGCAGTATTCAAAATCCATATAGTTATCATTGGATGTTCCGTTGTAGATGCATCCTGTATCGGAATCCTGAAAGTAGCCGTTCATCCACATATCACTGATGTCGCGTCCTTTTCTGTCCTTTTTATTGTACCATTCCGGAGCTGAATGATTTAATACCATAGGTCCTCGACATATGCCGGGAGAAGTGTATTTTCCGGCAATAATATCACCCGTTTTGAAAGGCGTCGGAAATGAAAACCACATGTAGTCAAAAGCAGTGAGTGTGTCTTTATCCGCTACTGTGGTGATATATGGTTCCACATGCATAATTTCATAGTTGCTATTTAGGTATAACTCCAGACGGTCATCAATATGTA
This sequence comes from Lachnospiraceae bacterium UBA3732, assembly GCA_002372545.1. Lineage (GTDB taxonomy): Bacteria > Bacillota > Clostridia > Lachnospirales > Lachnospiraceae > Eubacterium_Q. The sequence goes on from DFHD01000004.1 coordinate 4,662, forward strand.
TTGTTGATATTGAATCCAACTCTTTTTTCATGATGCATAAAGAGTAGTTTTTATAATTGGAATCTGAATAATCTATGCACTCATCTTTTGCAGCTTGCAAACATTTTTCATACGTAGAAAAGCAACTATTATTCTCCGTTTCGTAGGTATAGTTATCTGATTGAGTTACTGTAACTTTATATTTATAAAATGAATTGTCCGGGTTCATGAAGATATCAATGTATTTCTTTTGCATTTCCATATATCGTTTAAGGAATGAATGAAGACTGTCTTCTTTTGATTCAGATGTATCGAAGGCCATATCTTTTGTATTATCAATTAAATACTGCCATTCTTTATGCTTTTCAGCCAGTGATAGACTCCTGCATTGATAAATCAGCCAAGACACTTCAAGCGGAGTGAATTTGTAGGAGATTTCTCGTAAATAATTCCGTATATCCTTTGAATTTATAAAACAGGTGAACATTATATTATCTGCTTGATCATATAATTCACTGCAAAATGTATCAAAATCATATAGTTCTCCGTTTAGTTCTGCCCCTCCATAGTTGTTTGTAAGATACTTGGCTTCATCTAATTCGTTATCAAATAAGTGTCCATTATTTCGAAAATATAGTAAACGGATATTTTTGTAGCATATATTGATATAACAATTTTTTAAACCGTATTTATTCGGCTTAAAACCGTAATGAATCCATATATTAGTATCATCGGGATTATAATCCGGAGAATTGGTATTATCATTATCTTTTTCCAAATGCATATTTATAAATAGCACATGATTAATGCAGTCAATATAATTATCGGCCTCATAGGAATACTTAAGAGGTAACTCATTTTCAAGATATTTGTAATATTGCGGGTGATATATATCTTGATCGTCATTATCATAGTCGTTATATAGCGGATTCAGATATATCACAAAGTCGAAGTTTAGATCCTCATAATTAGAACTGAATATATGCATTTAATAACCCTCCCAGAGTACATCTTGAATAAATAATAAAAAATCTGATGTGACATTTTTTGCTCATTCATCCGTATATAGTTATATTTGAAATTGACAAAGATGCGATTTGATAGAAGAGGACGGATACCATGGGAAATTAAAAAAAAACTTCTCGATGAGATTGACGACAATTGCACTTCGGAACAGCTTAGTATCTTGAGAATAGAAATCGATACATGCGTTTGGATTGAGGAAGGAGTGAAGATATGAGCATATTAAATATCTGTGACTACAGAGATGAAAAAGAGAATATTTATTACAAGGAATTGCAGAAGTGTTTCGGTGCGAAAACGCATATTATTTCGGTGGTTTTTGAAAAGGATAAGAATCCTGCCGAATTATTAGTGCAGCTTATGACTGAAAGGTATGATTTGATCGTGGGGCACGGTTTTGGTGGTGTGTTGGCTTTGTATATTGGGCGGGCAACAAATGTCAAAACCATACTGATCAATCCGGCTTATCCCGCATCCAGATATTGGTCAGATGATCTTGCTGATTATGAATATCAGGAACTGATTGAAATAATCACGGAAAGAGATATTTGCTGGGACACTAAACATGAAACCACAAAAAACGTCTATATGATTCTGGGGCGTGATGATGATGCTACGGATACGACAACGAGCAACAAGTATCTGCGCAGTAAAAATTGTTTTTATGTTGATGGTGGGCATTGGCCTTCCGGTGCGGATTTTTCCAGTGTTTTCAAAAAACTTGTGTTGGGAGATTCTTTCGAAGATTTAGATGAAGATCAAATAGCAGAAAAGCGAAGGGATGAAGCTACATATGAACTGTTCAAGGATTTCGCTATTGGGGAAATGGGTTATTCACTTCTATATTTGTATTCTTATGAAGAGAAAGCAAATAACCGTATGAGTAAAATTGCTAGACGTCTTACCGGGAATGAAGCCGATAAAGAACTGATTGGAAAAATGCAATATATATCTGCTGATCTGCTGGGGAAGGATGCATCCAATATCAGAGAACAATATGATGATGTTTCACTTCTTGTCATAGATCATGTTACGAGCTTGTTAATGGAAAAAGATGAAAAGAAGGCGCTCTGGATTGCCTGCAATGAGGTATTAGATAATAACGGTCGGGTTTTGCTCCTTTCTGACGACAGTGCGGAAGATATTTTTGAAGGAGAAAGGGAAATAACAGATCTGATTTACAACGGATGTGTGGCAGAATTTGAAGATAATCCCATCTCAATCAATAATGCTTACAAGGGTGTAATTGACATTGAAGTGGGCAGAAAACCCTATTCTGATCAGTACCAGGCTATTATTATCGATGAAGTAGATTCCAAAGACGGGAATATCGCAATCAAATGGCATTCCAATAAAGTTAAAGATCAGATTCTATATGTATATTTTGAAAATGGCAAATGGTATATAGATGAGAAGAATGGGTGGGCAAATAAAGAAAGAACGGCAGTAATCCTCGAGAAAGCAAGCAGTGAATTTGTTAAAACAGTTGAGATAACTGACCACGATGGAAAGGATTTCTTTGGATGGGGATGGTGAAGCGTATGAGTACAAACATGAAGATAAAAGTATATAAAGCTATAAACACTGTTCTTCATCGGATTACCATGAAAAGGGAATTTGCGCTTATCGCTAAAGCCGATGGAATAGCCCAATGCGATGAGGACATCCTTAATCACATTTTTTTGGTTGATAAATCCGGCGCTAAATATCTTTTGTATGTAGGAGACAAGGTATATACCCGGGAGCGCTTTGATAAAAAGATTTGCCTCTCAAAAATATTGGAGAAATACCCTGATCTTGAAGGTGATGATGTATCATTCCCGACAATAAATGAACTTTACAATATAGCAGCAGATAAAACTCTTGAGATAACGTTCACCGACGAGCGTAGAGACTGGCTCAATAGAAAATGGATCAACGATTACCTTCAGATTGGGACAAATGAATGCGAATGGTACATGACTGATGATTTCTCCGCTATAAATATTCAATTGCAAAGAATCGAAGAAAAAAAAGATGATTCTATCGCAGAAACGACAGAACGTGTGATAGATCCGGCAAAGTTTGAAATATACGACAGGTTAATGAAGATACTATATGATAGCGGGGCAGAAGAGCATTATGGAGACGCCTTTTGCATAGAATATTCGATTATTTATGCGCGTCAGGAATATAGGTATTATCTCATGTATTTCTTTTCAAATCACAGCTGGAATGCTGATCCGTCCAATATTCTGAATGTGTGTGTAACGACTACAATTATTCCCAGAATATTTGATAGTAAAGATGTTAGATTTACCCATCCATCTAAAAAGACATATTGTAAAGAAGATGGTAAGGAATACTTAATGGTTTGTATGACAATGGACAATGATGTAAGCGTAAAATTTGTTTCTGTAGGAGCAGATAACTCCCGAAGACAGACGGAGGGTGACGTGGCGGGTAACAGAGTTTATGACAACCTGATAGATTTTTCCGTGTGGTTATCGGCATTTCATCAAGAGATACGTATGGCATGAGAAATAATAGGATTGATGATTGGTCATAATGTGATTAAAGAGCAGCGTGACTGCTCTTTTTTGATGCGGCATTTTTTGCACATTGCTCCATCTATAATTAATAATAAGATTTAATAAGTGATTTAATAAGTGACATTAAAGGAGAGGAATAGAGAGGATGCCAATAATGACTAATAGTATTCAAGGTGATGTATTGAGAACAAAGGAAACTTTGAAATTTATATTACGTGATCTGGATTGGAAAATGAATAACAAAGGAAAAATGAATGGTTTATCTACAGGATATACTGAATTGGATAGTATTCTTGGTGGTCTTCATGGTGGGAAACTCTACTGTCTGGCGGCTCGTCCGGCGATGGGGAAAATTGCATTTGCGTTAAACATTTCTCTTCATTCGGCACTTAAATTGAAGAAAGAAACTTTAATTATTTCTCTTGAAGAAAGTACCCAAATGATACTTGCCAAATTACTTTCGATAGATACTATGATAGATTCTCGTGCTTTTAAAACAGGAGAATTAACCGACTCTGATTTGGAAAAGGTGGAACATGCTGTTGGTACTATCAGTAGCGCACCGCTTGTAGTGGTTGATGATAGTTTTGACATAGACGATATAGAAGAAAAAAGTAAGGAGTATTTCAAATATAATAAAGATGGGTTGATAGTAATAGACTACCTTCAACTTATTACTGAGGGTAACAAGAGTGGATCGGAAAATAGAAAACATATAGGATGTATAGTTCGTAGATTGAATTTATTAGCTAAAAAGCTAAATATTCCGATAATAGTTTTGTCACAAATTTCTCGCGCTATGGAAAATCGTAAGGATAAACATCCATTACTATGTGACTTTAAAGAGATAGATGTAGTAAATTATTCAGATGTTGTTTTGTTCCTTTATAGAGACGATTATTATAATCCGGATTCAGAGAAACTTGGAATAGCTGAAATAATAGTTGCAAAAAATAATGATGGGCCTTGTGGACATGTAGAACTTGCTTGGATAGGGAAATGTCAAAAATATGCAAATTTTGGTAAGCATGCAAATTCACGTTATCAATGAAAATAAGTATTAGATGTTCGGAGGAATAAGGAATGAATCAATTTGGAGATGCTTGGTTGCTTGACAGATTCGGAAATTGTATAGAGGTTTATGCGCACCCATCAGAATCATTTGAGTTTGAAAGTATTGTAGATATAGTTTCAAAGTACAGTACCGGACCGGATAAAATCTATTGCAATGATTGGAAGGATACTAAATCGGAAGTTTCCAAAGAAGCAATACTTGATATATATAATCAAAACTGGTGTAGGGTAAGACTTTGGAAAGATAATAAACTGACATTCAGAATTGCCTATACTAATTATAACTGGTATGGAGCAATCGCTGATTTCTTACGCTCACATTCGTATTTATATACAGCGAAGATAACATTTTCTGATTCATCTGGAAAGGAATACTTTAAAGATATGTCATATAGCAATTGCATATCTTATTGTATGGAATTATTATCAAAGAATATATTAGTTACTGAATGCTGCTGAGTAGGAAATATGGAGGATGTGTATGAAAGCTTTTTGTTATGGAGCCCAGATGTCATGTACCGGTAAAAATGTAATAACTCAGAAAATAGATGAATACATTTCGACTAAATCAGATATTTTCGTATCTGATAATAATTATGGGGATTATGAAACACAGAAGTATTTATCCGATAAAGAATACAAAAATGTGACAATTGTATTTATTAGAGATGCTGATGAGTATGATGAATGGCCAAGAAAGAATGTTGGAAAATGGCCTTATAGGATGATTCTTCGCAGACAGTATGAATACAGTCTGGATCCATTAATTTCATGCGCGATGGCTGAGAATTGTGACGAGGGCTTCTTTGCTTGGGATGGAACAGATATAGATGTGTTTGTCGGAATTCTTGTATTTCTAGGTTATGGAAGAAAGTGTTTAATATATAACACTAAAAGAGGAGAAATTAAGATAATAAATAAGATTGAAGATTGGCAGATATATGTAATGGCCGAAAGAAATCACAGGGATAATAACAACGTTGAATTGTTTCATGGGGATGTCGTTAATTTAGATATATTAACGGGTTATAAGGATACCTTCGGAGAGATGCTGGAGCCTATATTGGCGAGAAGTGGACAGAAGCTTTACAAGAATGATTTAAAGAAATTAGTCTGCAAGTCTAAGGCCTCCATAAAGAAGAAAAGGGAAATAATCGAGTCGCTTTATGAAAAAGAAGATATTTATTGTGAACTAATAAGAAAAGTCACTGAATGGAAAGCTTCTGATGGGAATAAAGATGACTTGAGAGAAGTACTCATGAATACATATGAACATTCTTTTCGGAATGCAACAGGAGACCTCAGTATAGCTGAAGCGTGGATGGAACATGCAGATGGTAGTTGTGATGATATTGTTATGTATCTGTGGGAACGCGTTGAATATAACGGGTATAGTAAATATATACCGGTTGGAATGTATGCAGATATTGATGAAGCTTTATACTATATTGAAACCATGACTCAATGTGGTGGAAAGATAGAAGTGTGGGAAAGAAAGAGGGGCTTTGACTCGATAGCTCATTTTGAATATCGTGTGACATTTTACACAGATGACAGTGACAATGAATTGAATGGTTTTCAATTTATGAGAAAGTGTCATATCAATGATCATGATCCTTTTGAACCGGAATCATATATTGAAAAAAATGACAATTATATGTATGAAGATACCATCGAAGAGGAATAGTTATGTCTAAAGTTAAAGGTGAAATATATAGTAATAATAAAACGAAATTAATACATTGCCTTCGAAGAAAAGAATCAAAAAAGAAAGAAAAAAGCCGTGTACTTAAGTACCAAAATGGTGAATATCGCTGTTGTAGAGGCTATTACTTACATTATGATTATAACAATAATGAATATACAAATAGATTGCATAGAATAAATACAAATATAAAATCAATACGGAAGCTTGCACAAAGAAGAGTACGTTACTCTTCTGTTGGGGAACTGTATCAAAGAAGCTCATATAAAAAATTATATGATGTAGAATGGACGTATGTTTGATCAGTATGCATTATCATTTTGATTCTTAATAGGAAAGGTTATTATAATCTCTCCTATTATTATGGGATAAAAATGGAACATATAACCGTATACAATACAGATATACAGTATATATTCTGTAGAAAAATACGGTGTATAAAGAAATTACCAAAGTAAATTTGATCAGAAAGTCAGTATAGGTGAAATATATAAAAGGAACTACAGTTTATCCTAAAAAAGTTGATTCAAAATACTATGGGAATGTAACAGGAATATACTTTGTTTTATCTCGAGCTGAGACGGAGATGTACAAAGATAAAGAAGAGAATGAAGAATAATAAGGGCAAATATCTCGTTTATGGTTGTGAAATAGATATGTTTAAAGGAATCTTTTGGTGCTATGTCATCTGTTTTGATTATGATATGTATACTCATAAGTTGATAACAGTGAAGGTGTATTGTGATGGAGATGGAAATCCTTTGGAGGAAGCCGATTTCAGCAGTAAGTCAGGAGAAAATTTTAATCATAGAATTGAATGGGATAAGCTGTTAGAAAAAAATAGAAGTAATCATCCATATAATTACTATCCAAGAGGAAGAGTTGAAATTAAAAAAGGAAAGATAAAGATATATGCAAATCCGGTGATAATATGTGACGAAGAAGCTAGAGAATTGATTGTTAAAACGTTTGAATTAAAGGGACGGGAAGACAAAATAAAGTGGATTGCAGACAATTCAAATCATTATCAATATGAAATAGATGTTATGAAATAAATGAAAGAGGAATAACATATGGACAGATTTGAGATTAAAGGAAAAGTAAATACGGCTATCTGCTATGCAAGAGTAGTTGAACAAGATGCAATCGAACAGATCAGACGTATGTGTGACTATCCTATGTCAGAGGGCTCAAAGATTAGAATTATGCCGGATGTCCATTTTGGAAAAGGATGTACGATTGGAACAACCATGACAATAACAGACAAAGTCGTTCCTAATATTGTAGGCGTAGATATTGGTTGTGGTATGTATACGGTTAATCTGGGAAAATGTGACATCAATCTCGAAGAGTTTGATAAAGCAGCACATTATATTCCATCAGGAAGAAATGTATGGGATGGAAAGCTGGAAAAGTTTATTCTTGCAGATTTAAAATGCTACAGAGAGCTAAAGGAACCAAAGAGGATTGAAAGATCTCTTGGTACTTTAGGTGGTGGTAATCATTTTATTGAAATCGATAGGGCTGAGGATGGGACAAACTATCTGGTTATTCATTCCGGATCCAGAAATCTAGGTAAGCAGGTTGCTGAATTATATCAAAGACTTGCGATAAACCTCAACGTAGGATATGGAGATTATCTGGAAAAGAAGGAAGAAATAATACGAACCTACAAAGAACAGGGAAGAAAGGATGAAATCAAACAAGCTATAGCAGAGCTTCATTTTCATAGACAAAAGGAAAATGATATTCCGGATGATCTTTGTTTTCTGTACGGAAAATATCTTGAGGATTATCTTCATGATGTTGAGATATGTCAGGCATTTGCAAGAAGAAACAGAGAGCTAATGGCAGAAATACTCTTAGAGAAAACCAGACTTACAGGTGGAGATCGCTTTCATACGATTCACAACTACATCGATACTGGTGAAATGATACTTCGAAAGGGTTCAATTGCTGCACATGCAGGAGAAAAGGTACTCATACCAATCAATATGAGAGATGGAAGTGTTCTTGCTGTTGGAAAGGGAAATCCTGAGTGGAATTATTCGGCTCCGCATGGAGCAGGAAGGATTATGTCGAGGAAACAAGCAAAAAGTGAACTCTCTGTGGAGGATTATAAGGAATGTATGAAGGGAATATATACAACATCTGTAAACAGGTCAACGTTGGATGAAGCGCCAATGGCATATAAGTCACTGGAGGACATTATTGATGTGATAAAGGAATCAGTAGATGTGATAGAGGTTTTGAAACCGATATATAATTTCAAGGCAGGTGAGTAGAGTAGATGATTGTAAATGATAACGATATGGAAGTTATTTTAAATGGCAGTCAGGAGCAGGTAATAAAGAAAATGCTGGCAAATAGAATTTTCTGTTTGCTAAAGCTTCCTGCAAAGAAACCGGAAAGATGTAGAAGCGATTTCTCATCCAGCGTATTCGTATCAAATATGAATTCTCTTCCTTTTTCAAGGGCATTAGCAATTAGAAATATTTGGAAATTACGGGCATGCAGTATTGTTAATAATGGACACTATGGATTTTTATAAATATGTGACATTTTTTCCTCATATATCCGATTATTATGGATATATGAGGATTTTATATTGAAGGAGGTAAATTAAGATGAGCAGAAATGAGGAAATGATTATAGTTGAAAATGCATTACGTTTAGAAACGGAGACGAAAGATTATAAGAGAATATACGAGGATATAGGTCGAGAACAATTTCCTTCCATTCCGCAGCCGCCCGCAAAAGCAGTAATACAAAAACAACCATATCCTGAGATTAAACCTCGGAAGTTTAGTTGGATAATATTGATTTTAGGATGGATTATAGGCGGGGTGTTTGTTTCTCTCACGTTTGGTGAGAATACCGGTACAGCTTTTTGTGCAATTTGGCTTATAGGGTATCCTATTATGCATGTTATAATAAATAAGATTGGAATGTCCATGCAAAGGGATAGTTCTAAATATCAAGAAGCGTGCAGAGTTATCGACGAACAATACAAGAATCAGGTATGGTATGCTCAAAATGATTGGAATAATAGAATGGCATATTACAATAGTACTATTGTTCCAGAATATAACAATAAGAGGATTCTTTGGGACACAGAGCATTCGCAAAGATTGGAAGGATCACGAATAAAATATCAGGAATCAGAAGCCGCACTTAACAAATACTATGCTGAAACGAGTGCAATTCCGCTTAAGTATCATAATATAGAAGCATTGACCTACTTATATGATGTGCTGAAATCCAGTCAATATACCCTTAAAGAAGCAATTGATGATTATGAGCGCCATATACAACAACAATTGGATATGCAAAAGATCCAAGCTCAACAGCAAGCTAACGATATTGCATATCAGCAAGCACAGTTTACAGCTGAACAAAATGAGCTTTTGGATGAACAAAATCGAATAGCTGAAAAAACCCGACGGGACCAGAATGTTGCAGCAGCTATTGGTATTGTGCAACGCCACAATTTAAACAAAAAGCTTTAAACAGAAAATCTCATTACAAATGAACTGATCTTCAAATCCTCTCTTTACTCCGTTGGAAAGGAGGGAAACGGTTGTGAAAGTGATTGTGGCTGGTTTAAGAAGCTTTAATGATTATGATCTGTTTAAGAGTAAGATTGAGAAAACTATTATAGATAATGAAATCAATATAACTGAAATAGTATCTGGTGGAGCCTCGGGTGTTGATTCAATGGCAGAAAGATATGCAAATGAAAATGGAATTTCTGTAAAAGTATTTCAGGCTGATTGGAAAAAATATGGAAGAGGTGCCGGCCCCTTAAGAAATAAGAAAATGGCTGAGTATGTAGGTGAAAAGGGTGCATTGGTTGCTTTCTGGGATTATAAATCCAAAGGAACTGGCTCTATGATTAAAATTGCAGAGAAAATGAATTTGAATATATACATCTGCAGTGTCTAATGGATTTTGAGTTATCTTCGAAGAAGATGAGTGATATTTATAACTGAATGAAATATAAGGAATAGGTGTAAATTATGGATATACAAATGGGAATGACATTTTTATCACAAAAGAAGATTGAAAATAATGAGTTTGAACAGATAATGCGGGAGCATAAGAGATGGCTGCAGGACAAATCCACTGGCAAGAGAGCAGATTTCAGGGATATCGATTTAAGTGAAAAGGACTTATCAGGTATTGATTTATCCTATGCAGATCTACAGGGATCAAATCTTATGGATGCAAAACTTATTGGGGCAAATCTTTCATATGCTAATTTGACTCAGGCTTTTTTACATGGCGCAGATTTAAGTAAAGCAATAATAGATGGTGCATCATTTACTAATGCGAATCTGGCAAGGGCTAAGTTAGATGAATGTACAGGAGAAAATGCTAGATTTACATTTTCATGTTTATGGGATTGTGATTTCAAAAATGTTGTTTTACCTAAAGCTGTATTCTTTGAGGCTGAGGTGTGTGATTGTGATTTCACGGGATCAAATTTGGAAGAAGCGTATTTTGTTCACGCGGATCTGGATAATTCAGTATTTGAAGATACAAATTTAAAAAATGCTGATTTTGATCATGCTAGAAGGGCTTACTGGTCTAACTTTAGAAATGCTGATATGACGGGGGCAAGTGTTGAAAATGTTAATCTGGATTTAAATAAGCTTGAAGGAGTCAAAGGCTTATATATTCCTCTTTATTGTCCGGAAGAAGGTTCATTTACAGCATGGAAAAAATGCCGTGAAGGGAAAGTTGTTAAGCTTCTTATACCAGAACACGCTGAAAGAAAAGGTAATTCAATATATTCGCTCAGAGCTTCTGAAGCAGAGGTATTGGAGATATATGATAAGGATGGGAATTCAGTGGATGAAGCTGTCAGTATCGTTGACGCGGAATTTAAGTATCTAAAGGGAACTACAGTTTACCCAAAGGAAGTGAATCCAAAATTCTATGGAGATACCACAGGAATATATTTTGTTTTATCTCGTGCTGAAACAGAAATTTATAAAGAAAAAGAAGAACGAGCCGAAAAGGGAGATGATGTGGATGAAGAATAACGAAAATATGAATAAATATAACCCAAAGTCCCGTCATGAGCCTTGGTATAAAATGACGGGACTTTAGGGACAAACAAAAAGAGCCCGCCATACATAGCAAGCTCATTTGTAAGAAATATTTTGTTACTTGTTGTGTGTTGCGTTAACACAGATTTTTCATTTCCGGCCATAGCCCCAGCAAAGAGTCTTAAACCAGTTCAGGACAGCTCGTCCAGAGTCTTTCCGTAGGAGGGCAGGAAGTCCTGCATGAAGTCCCGGACCTCGGGAATCTCTTCGGCGTAGGCCGTGAGAGCCTTGAAAATGGTTTCCTTTGCTGTGGCGAACTCCCGGTTTCCGGCCTTTTCCTCTTCGATGCATTTAATGAAAGCGGAAAGCTTATCGGCGGCCTTTACCATACGGCGGAGCTGGGCTTCATCCTCGGAAAGCTCCTGGGGCGGAAGAAGAATGGAACGGTATGCCTCCTGCAGGTCGGCCGGAAGGCGGTTCAGAAGCTTATATTCGGCGATGCTTTCCAGCTCCTTGTAGGATTCCCGGATCTTTTCGTTATAGTACTTCACCGGCGTAGGCATATCTCCGGTGATGATCTCTGTGGCGTCATGATAGAGTCCGATCACGGCGGCCCTGTCTGCATTCAGATTTTTGCCGTAGCGGGTGTTGCCGATGAGGCAAAGCGCATGTGCAATCATGGAGACCTCCAGAGAATGCTCGCTCAGATTTTCCGGGCGGGAGGAGCGCATCAGCGCCCAGCGCTCAATATATTTCATGCGGGATATAGCTGCAAAAAATGTGGATTCCATAAGATACTCCTTTCGGTTCAGTAACCTTAGTTTAGCCTTCCGGAGAGAAACCGTCAAGAGCGATTCTCTTCCTGTCCGGAGTTCATTCCTCCTCCCGTCCGGGGGCAGGGAAATGCTGCTTTAGTGTATAGTGCGTTTTTGGCGGAATGCGCATACAAGATATTGATTTTTTTTTTACTTCATAATAAAATGATAGCAGCATATATAATCCGATAGAAGAAACCCGAATATAACAGAGAATAACAGGAAGTGCACGAAGCGGACAGGCGGTAAGGAACAGGAATGAATAAAAGAAGTATCAGAATCATCATATTGCTGCTGTTTGTTCTTTGTGCGCTTTTTTTCGGCCCGCGTTCGGGGAATGGGGACGAAGATGAAGAAAAAACGGTGAACGCGCCTGCGCCGGCAGCCCGGACTACCGTAAAAGCAGTGAATGAAACCCGGTATGATTCTGTTTTCCGGCAGGCGATGAATCCGGTTACGGAGGCTGGGATCCTCCGGCGGGAGATGCAGCGTGATGAGGCTTTTGCAGAGCCGGTCTGGACCGAAAGGGAAAATCAGAGCTATGCGGCGGCCGGTAAGGAGGACTCCGGTATGACGGGCAGCTCTCCTGAAGGCGAAGAAACCTATCCGGACACTCCGGTAGATGAAGAGGACAGCCGGATGCCGGAGGGCGTTTATCTGGCAATAGGAGATGATCAGAAGAAAGAGATGCCTGAAGGAGAGGAATCCGAAGGAGAAATATTTGAAGGAAAGATACCTGAATCGGGTCAGTCTCTTGAAGTATATGAGGAATCTTCTGTTTCGGATCGGACGCCGAAGAAAAGGGTCAGCCGTCTGAATCTGGAGGTAAAATGCATTCTGCAGAATCCGGAGCTTCCTACGGGCTGTGAGGTGACATCGCTGGCAGCTGTGCTGAACTGGATGGGATATGAAATTGACAAGGTAAAGCTGGCGAGGGATTATCTGCCCATGAATGGAATAGCCGGTGAGGATTCTCCCTTTGATATTTTTATCGGAGATCCGGAACGGGACTATGCTTACGGCTGTTATCCGCCGGTGATCGTGCATACCGCCAACGCCCTGCTCCGGGACCGGAATGAGTATGTTATCCATGCGGTGAATTTCACCGGTTCCACCCTGAGTGAAGTGTTTGATTATATGGCCGAGAACGGATCTCCGGCGATTGTCTGGGTAACCCAGTATCTGGAGGAACCGTACAATGGAGCGGTCTGGGTGATCGATGGGAAACCGGTTTACTGGACATCACCGAACCATTGTGTCGTGCTGTATGGCTACAACAAGGCGAGTGGTGAGGTGTTTGTGGCTGATCCGCTTGTGGGCAATGTGGTGTATGACCGGAAGCTGTTCGAGCGCCGTTATGAGCAGCTGGGGGAAAAAGCGGTTGTTATTCACTTTCCGTAAAAAGACTGTTCGGGAGAAGGAGGACCAGGGAGCCCTGGTTCTCTTCTTTTTTTACTCTTTGCACGATCAGCCGGTAGCTGTCCGTTCCGGGGGTGCCGAAAGCCTTTTCCAGATCAATCTCGTAGTATTTGGACGAGGGAGGTGAATTGGGTGCCCTTTCCATCAAAAGATAGGCGGATTCCGTAACCGGCAGCCATTCGCTTTGCTCAAGGAGGCTGCTGAAATGCGGGATTTCCGGGATGCTCAGGCCCTGGCCGTTAAACCATGTGGTTTCTGCTGTATAGCCTATCCGGAAAGGGGAGGACGGAATAATAGTGATAAAGCCGTTCTGCATGTCTGTCTGGATATCCTTACCCGTGATAGTGGCTGTGGTAAAGGTTTCCGCTTTTGATGAGGGCATTTTGTTCAGCGGCGAGCTTCCGGAGTAGGCAAAGCAGAAATTCCCGCTGTCAGTGAGGCAGACCGTATGTACCTCGGCGGAATCATAGCGGGTAAAGGTTATGATCCAGAAGTAGACCGTGAAGGACGCGAAAGCAGCGTCCGTTACCTGGTAGGGCTTTGCGGCCCATGCATACCAGTTTCTGCTGTTTGCATTCGCGCGGGCAGGCCATGCGCCTTCATCTGTCAGAAATGCCAGATACTTTTCCGCAGTATTTGCCGCGTCGTAGGGCGTCATGGTAAGGCCGTCGGCATCGCTGGTGAGAGGAACCATTTCACTTTCCGTAAAGCCGTAGATCAGGCTGAGCTGTTCGGCTCCCGTCAGCTGGCCGGAGGCATTCCGGACATAGGAAGTGCTGCGCCGGTTGTAGTAGGATGAGGGAATATCCTCTACCACACCGTTCGTTCTTCTGTCCCGAAGCCTGAGATAGAGGAAGGGCGTAAATACGGAAACAGCCACCATAGCAAGGAGAATGGTGGAAGGGATTATGATCTTAAGCGTTCGTTTCATCGGTTTCCTCCTTTCCTTCCGGGGGCAGTGCAGGCAGCAGGATATCTACTGTTGTTCCCTTGCCCGGGGCACTTTTGATGGAAAGCTCCGCTTTATGCCGGCTGAGGATGGACGAAACAAGAGACATGCCGAGACCGGCGCCGCCCTCCTTCCGGGACCGGGATTTGTCCGCCATAAAAAACTCGTCGGTAATGTGTTTCACCTCATCTTCTGTCATGCCGATGCCGGTATCCTTTACGGTGATCCGGTATTTTTGATCGGAGCCATCCTCCGGGGCGCCGGTTACGGTAATCCGGGCACCTTCGGCGGATGCCTTCCGGGCGTTATCCATGAGGTTGATCAGGACGGTCTTCAGAAGCTCGCCGTCACCGTATATCGTATCATCCCGGATGTTCGTGGAGAGAGTCTGCTTTTTCTTTTCCAGAAGGGGGCGCATGCTGCGGCCGGCGTCCAGGATGATCTCCTTCGCCGAAAGAGGTACAAGCTCGATGGGATGATCCTTCAGATAGATCAGGTCGAAGAGCTTCATGGACATCTTCTCCAGCCGCCGGCCTTCCGAATAAATATAATCCAGAGACATCCTCCGGTCTTCCGGCGAAAGCTCCATCCGCCGCATGGTATCGGCGTAACCGATGATGGAGGTCATGGGCGTTTTGATCTCATGCGTAAAATCCGCAACGAACTGGTCCCGGCGGCGGAGCATATCCCCCAGCTCATCAATATGACCCTCCACTGAGTCGGCCAGGTGGTTGAAATGCTGGGAAAGAACGCCAATCTCATCCCCGGTGGAAACGTCGGCGCGCTGGGAATAATCGCCACCGGCAAAACGGTCGGTGACGGCGGTCAGTTTTTCAATGGGGCGGGTAACCAGAAGACTGATGATATAGAGAACAAGGCCGCTGACCAGAAGGATCAGGCCGGTCAGGATCGAAAAAAAGGCGGCCTCGCGGCGGAGCTCCCAGTAGGAATCGGTCACATCGCGGCGGGTGATGACAAAAAACGGGCGGTTATACAGCCGGCTCATGGACGCGACGTAGAAATACCGCCGGTCGCCGGCCCTGAGCTTCATGCCGGATTTATAGCCGTTTTCCAGCGTGGTCCGGAGCTCATCCGTGGGAATGTTCTCCGTGTCCGTTGCATAGCACAGCGTATCATCGTAGTAGCAGAAAAGAGCCGTGTCCGGCGTTAAAAAGCTGCGGACAACATCGGAGGTTTCGAAATACGCGGCGATGGTCTCCTGCAGATTGGATGAGTCATCCCCCTCCAGATGGGTGAGAAGCTCGTATTGTATGGTATTTTCGAGGATGGAGTTTTCCTGCACGACGCCGGAAAGAAGGTTATTCTCCGTATGGCGGACAGAGTGCTGCATGACAAAGAAAACGATGGCCGAAAGGGCCAGCGTAAGAAGGAGAAGATTCAGAAAGAGTACCTTAAAGCGGAATTTCATTCCGTAACCTCCAGCCGGTAGCCGGTGCCGTAAATTGTCCGGATGGCATCCGACAGACCGGTCTTTTTCCGGAGACGCTGAATATGCAGATCCAGAGTCCGGCTTCCAGGCTCCGGTTCATCGCCCCAGATCTCCTCATAGATCTTTTCGCGAAACAGCGTAATGCCCTTATTTCTGACCAGCAGAAGAAGGAGTTCGAATTCCTTCGGCGTAAGGGGAAGAGGCTGTCCGTCCTTCTGGACGGTCTGGTTTTCTCCGTCAATCGTAAGGCCGGCGAAATGGATCAGCTCATCTGTTTTATTATGACGGCGAAGAACGATCCGGATCCGGGCCAGAAGCTCAACAATCTCGAAGGGCTTGACGATATAATCCTCGGCGCCGGAGTTCAGCCCGCGAAGCTTATCATCCAGAGAAGCCTTTGCGGTGAGAAAGATCACGGGAAGCTTCAGCTCCCGGCAGTAGTCCATCAGAGAAAAGCCGTCTATTCCGGGCAGCATGACGTCCAGAAGGATAAGGTCAAAATCCCGCTCGGAAAGAATATCCTCCGCCGCGTTTCCGTCGAAGGCCGTGAAGCAGTTATAGCCTGCGGCTGTGAGATTCAGCCTGATCAGGTCGGATATGGGTTTTTCGTCTTCTACGATCAGAATGTCGGTCATGCTCTGCCTCCGGGTGCTTTTCGTTTTCGTTCAAATTCTGTTCCGGTTTTATTTTAGCTTTGTCTCCCTAAAATATCAATATCATATGATTCTTTGGAGGGCGATGAATTTTTTCAGCAGGTGATGCAATTGTTAAACAGATGACGTAATTGTCCAGCAGATGTTTTAAAAACAATCGGGACGTACGTGCATGGTATTCAGCTACTTACATTTATACAGAGAAAATGTATCGGAATTGTATATGCCGGCCTGTGTATTCCACAGGGAAACAGGAAAAGGAACAGGAGAAGATGCGGAAAACACGGATTAATATTGCAGATGCCGTCGTGATACAGTTGTGATACAATCACAATGTACAGTATGGGCAGAGTAGTCCGAAGAATTTGCAGATAATAAGGATTTTATTTATGAAGAAGGACCGTATGCAAAACAGCACACAAAAGAAGACGCCGGAGCCAAGGCGCAGTCTGACGCGGAGCTTTATGCAGAGACTTACGCGCAGCAGGACGAAAGCCTGCCTGCTCCTGATGATGCTCCTGGCTCTCACGGGCTGCGGAAAAAGGAAAGAGAATCCGCTTGTGGTGAAGGAAAAAGAGCAGTATGAGCGGGTGACCCACAGCGAGGCAGAGGTAAGGCGCGGGGATTTCCCCAACACGATTATCCTCAGCCTCAGTATGGAGGACCTTATCACAAAGGAATACATGTTCAGCGAGACAGCCATGTCTAACTATGCAACAAAGCTTTCGCCGGAAATGAGCGCCTACGTGGTTCCCGTGGCAAAGGTCTATGTGAAGGTGGGGGATCATGTAAATGCAGGAGATACGCTGGTCGAGGCGGCCATTCCGGAAGCGGATAAGGAGCTTCAGGAGGAGGAAAAGAACGCGGACAGACTGTCGCTGAATCTGGAGCACCTCAGGAACCTCGCGGAATTGGATCCTTCCCAGGATTATACCGGAGAGATCAAAGATACAGAGCAGCAGCTGCAGCTGGCGAGAACGAAGCTTTCGGAAATGCGTGAACAGAAAAAGGGCGTCAGTCTCGTGGCAGAGGAAGAGGGCACCGTAACCTATATCAACGAGTATCTGGAGGATTACGGATATTTTGATTCCTATAATCCCATGGTCAGGATTACTTCGGGAACGGGCAAATATACGGTATCGACGGAGGATGATTATCCCTTCCGGGTCGGGCAGGTCTTTCATGCCACGGCCAACGAGAATACCTATGATTTTGAACTGACAGAGATCATGGATGAAGGGAATGGAAGCCGGCGGCTGCAGTTTACGCCGGTGTCGGATGTTTCCGGTCTGGCGGATTCCCAGCGTCTCGATCTTATGGTGGAAAAGGAGCCGTACCGGGATGTGGTCTATGTGAACAGAAAAGCAGTGACCAAAACCAACGGACGTTCCTGGGTCTATGTGATGGATGAAAACGGTTATCTTGAGGCGCGGGAGGTGGAGTGCGGCGAT
This sequence comes from Lachnospiraceae bacterium UBA3732, assembly GCA_002372545.1. Taxonomy (GTDB): domain Bacteria; phylum Bacillota; class Clostridia; order Lachnospirales; family Lachnospiraceae; genus Eubacterium_Q. The sequence goes on from DFHD01000004.1 coordinate 22,765, forward strand.
ATCATTGACGACGCGCAGATCATCCTGAGCGGCCTTTCGGGAGGTGAAACGGTAAGTGTGGAATAGAAGAAAAACAGCCGGGCTGATGGTCATGCTCGTTCTCCTTTCCCTCCTTGGAGGATGCGGTAAAAAAGAAAAAACAGAGCCGGCGCCCGAGCTTCTGACGCCGCTTTCCGTTTCCCAGTCCTTCCGGCCGGTGGGCATGAGGGAGGTAGGCGGCGTAAAGTATCTGCAGGGAAGAGTCCTGGCAAAGGAATATGCGCACTTTTTCGAAAAGAATACGCTGGTTAAGGAAATCCTTGTGGATTACGGAGATGTGGTGCAGGAGGGGGATGTGATCGCCCGGGCTGATACCAGAGATAAAGAGGCGGCGGTTCAGGCTGCATCCGAGGCACTTGATTCAGCAAGAAGCAGTGCGGCCTTCCGGAAGAGGGAATATGAGGCGCAGACTACGCTGATGGAATACCGGAGAATGGCTGCAGAGGCCGCGGGTAATCCGGAGGGCGCGGCAGCCGTCGAGCAGGAAAAGCGGATTGCTGCCGAGAACTATCGTTATGACAGCGCTGTTGCTCAAAATGATATATACTGGCTGGAGAAGAATCTGGAGAAGGCCAGGGAGGAGATGAACCAGAGCACGCTGGTTGCGCGGCACAGCGGAAGAGTGACCTATGTGGCGGACCTTACTATGAGCTCCGGGGAAAACGGACCGGACAGTGTTCTGATCCTGATCTCGGATTTCGACGATCTTTACATTGAAGCTATTGATGACGGCTCGGGAAATCCGGAGAGAAAAGGGAAGCCGCTTCCCACCAATAAATATTCCTACCGGGCGTATGATTATAAATATACGGTGATCGGCGGGAAACGATATCCCATCGAAGAGATGGATTATTCCCTGCAGGAACAGAGGATGATCAAAACAAAAGAAAGCTATCCGGCCATGCGGTTTAAGGCCGGGGATGCTCCCCTTGCGGCAGGCAGCTCCATTCCGCTGTATTTTTCCTGGAAGACTACCGGTAAGCCTGTTCTGGCTGTCGGTCTGGACAGTGTACAGACAGAGGGTGAAGTAAACTATGTATATGTAAGAGCAAATCCCGGAAGCGAGGAGCTGGAGAGGAGAGTGATCACCATCGGCGCCGAGGACGGCCTTTACGCCGAAGTCCTTTCCGGCCTCGAGGAGGGCGAGGAGGTCTACTACGACGCCGGCAGCGTTCTTCCGGCAAAATATGAGGAGCGTGAGGCGGAGCTTGGCCGGTTCACGCGGACGAGTGCATCCGAACGCGTGGAGCAGGGCCTGACCCAATGTGATTTCTATTATTCTCCGAATGTGAACAGCATGCTTACGGATGGCACAAAGCTCCGGGAAGGAAATCCCGTGGAGGAAGGCGCATATCTCTACACCTATATGCCGGCCACTTCGGATTCGGAGCTGATGGAGGCCTCCCAGGCTATCAGCAGTGAGGAAAGGCGCCATACGGATGCCGTAAACAGCCTGAACGCAGAGATCGCAGAGCTGGACAGAGCGCTGGCGGTCTCTGTGGATACGGAAGAGCTTCTTCAGAATGGTTTCCTCACTGCCACAGATACGGATGCTGAGGAAAAGGAGGAAATCCTTTACAGCAGGGAAAAGCTCTCTGTTCAGCGCGTCATGGCAGGCATCAGTCTGGAGGAGGAAAATGCGGCATATTCTGCCAGCATCAGCCGTCTCCGGAAGGAATATGACCGCCTGAACAGTATAAGCGGGGCAGCGGAGGTGACAGCGAAGTCCGGAGGAAAGGTCCGGACCATGATCGAGTTTTACGATCCCGTGGCCCTTGTACCCAATTCGATCCTGGGAATCATAGCTACGGCGGATAATCCGCTTCTCCAGGTTACCATGATGCCCATGACTTCAAAGAGCGCATCTGCGGTTGAGAAGATGAATACCGGCGGCGGGGATGCTGCCATTCCCGGACAGAAGCTCCGCTTTAAGGCGGAGGGAGTGGACCGCGAGGTGACCTGCGTCGGCATTAACGGAGACGCGGATAAGCTATATGTGACTACCATCGGGGAAAGGGTCTATCTCTCCAAGGCGGCTCCGCGTGTGGACAGTAAATATAATGTATTTTATACCGATGCGGATGAGGAGGTGCTGGGTGCGCAGCATGGCATTATTTCCTTCGATTCCGTGGATTATCCGGATGTTCTTCTGATCCCGTCCGAGGCGGTCTATTCGGAGACGTCCAAAACATCCGCAGGAACCCGGCACTATGTCTGGCGGATCATGCCCTACGGGCTGGATAAAACCTATGTGGATGTGGAGATCGGGGAAAAGACGGCCATGGTCCTTACCGGTCTTTCGGAGCATGACAGGGTCGCAGTGGAGGTGCTGGAGAAGTGATTCGTTTTACCTTGCAAAAACTATGGAATAAACGGCGATTGAACCTCTGCCTTATGCTGGGGCTGGTGATGCTTGTGGCGTCTTTTGCCATGCTGGCCATGTTCCGGGAGGGGGCTTACCAGAAGCTCCTTCAGGAGGGCTTTCACGAGGTCTTCCGTGATTCCGGCGATTATCCTGCGGTCCTTTCCCGGAACGCGGCGGTGACGATCGTGGGAGAGAGTCCCACGGCCGCGGCACTGGAAACCGGTGAAAAGAGGGAAAACACCTGGCTGGACGCGCTGGGACTTCCGGTGATATCCTCGGAAAAGCTTGTACTTATGGACGGCGACAAGGCAAGGAAAAGCGTCACCGGAAAATCAGAGTATGTGAACATCGGCTGGATCGCCGACGGCGAGGAATTTCTGGAGGTAAAAAAGGGCGTTCTTTATACGGAGGCGGAAAAGGAAGAGGATACCTATCCCTGCGTGGTCAGCGAGCAGGTCATGGATTCTCTCGGGCTTGCCGTGGGAGAGGTTCTTACGCTGGAGGGGAAGAGGGATGAATCGGATGCTCCCCTTATTTTCCGGGTCGTGGGGATCGTGGCGGAAAAAGAAAATGAGGTCAGCTTCTGGGAAAAGAGTCTGGGAAGCTATGAGCGGTTTCTTTTTGTCAGCCAGGAAACCATGGACGAAGTGGCAACCCGGTTTCCCTTTGAGACAGTCAGATATTCCATTACAGACAGCCTGGATTACCGGAAGATAGGCAGCAGCAATGCTGCAAAGGTGCAGGATGCGCTGAAACGGCTCACCGGAGATGACGGAAGCCTGCGGGAGTCGATCTCCCCTGTCCTTATTCAGGCGGCGGGACAGCGCAGGACCGTAGAGCAGATCCTTTTTGTGATCACGCTTCCGCTCGTTATGCTTCTTCTTATGTTTATTTATATGATCTCCAGCCGGATCGTGGAAACGGAATCCGGCGAGATGGCGGTTCTCCGGAGCCGCGGCATCAGCCGGCCGAAGCTTCTCCTCCTTTACATGATGGAGATCCTCATGCTTTCGCTTTTCGTCTACCTGCCGGGGATCCTGCTGGGAGCGGGACTCTGCCGGGCGGCGGCCAGCACCAACGATTTCATGGTCTTTGTAAAGAAGAGCATGGCGGATTATCCGCTCTGCCCCTCCATGCTGCCCTTCGGTCTGATCGGAGCGCTTATGGGCTGCGTCGTTTTCATGATCCCGGTCATCCGGATCTCCGGCCGGACCATCACCGACAGGAGGAATGCGGAGACGGCCGCGGGAAAAAGAAATTTCTGGGAGAAGTATTTTGTGGATGTCCTTCTTCTGGGGCTTTCCATCTATCTTCTCTTTAATTACAACAAACAGAAGGATGCGCTGGCGCAGGATGTCATCGGCGGAAAAGGGCTTGACCCTCTGGTATTCCTTTCGGCGTCCCTCTTCATTTTTGCCGGCAGTCTCCTCATTCTCAGACTGCTCTGGTACCTCGTGCGGTTTATCTTCTTCCTGGGGAAAAAGCACTGGAAGCCGGCGGAATATGCGGCTTTTCTGCAGATTACGAGGACCAGACAGAAGTCCGCGCTTATTTCCATCTTTCTGATCTTCACGGTGGCGCTGGGCATCTTCCATGCCAATATGGCCCGTACTATCAATGAAAATAACGGTGAACGGATCCGCTATAACGATGGTGCCGGGGCTGTGGTGAAGGAGGACTGGCGGCTGGAGGTCAGAATGCCGGAACAGGGCGTTTATCTCTGGAATTATCCGGAGCCGGATTACGGACGGTATACTGCACTGAAGGAGCAGGGCGTGATCAGCGGCTCCACCCGGGTTGTCTTCGATGACCAGTTTGTGGTAAGAGGAAATTCCCAGGTTGTTCCGGATGTAAAATTCATGGCAATCAATACGAAGGAATTCGGCGAAGTATGCGACATGCCGGAAATTGTGAACCATCCCCACTGGTATCATGCGCTGAATGAGCTGAGCCAGACTGCTGGCGGAATCATCATCTCCCGCAATCTGGCTGACTTGATGGGGCTTGAGGTGGGACAGACCATTGCAGTTCTCCGGTACAGCCCCATTACGGTTCAGCGGGATCAGGCAAAGGAGCTGGGGGTACGGAAGATCGTGGCGATCGTGGACGCCTTCCCGGGATATGAGCGGTATAGCTACAGTCTTGCCGGGGCAGGCTCCGGCCAGGATCCTTCGGGAACCGGTTCCTCCGGGACAGGTTCCGGCTCTTCAAAGGGAGGAAGCTCCGGAAAAGAGGTCTATGAGGGCGAGGCCGGGGGAACGGGTCCGGTGGAAAACTATCTTGTTGTGGGCAACTATGCCTCAGAGGTATCAGCTTTAGGCCTTACCCCCTATGAGGTCTGGATGCGGCCGGCCGACGGAATCAGCCGGGATAAGCTGGATTCAGCTCTTTCCGATGCAGGCATCCATCCTTCGTCCATCGCCCTGCAGACAGAGGATATCCGGGCAAAGAAGGATTCCTCCATTATGCAGATCACCAATGGACTGTTTACCATAACCTTTTTGATCTCCATCCTTCTCCTCACCGTAGGCTTTCTGATCTTCTGGATCACGTCGATTAAGAGCAGAGAGCTGCTGTTCGGTATATACCGGGCGATGGGAATCCGGATGAAGGAGATCAGCCGGATGCTGGTGCATGAGCAGATCTGGAGCTCCCTTGCCGCCTTTCTGGCAGGTGGCGCCATAGGCTATCTGGCTACCGGGCTTTTCGCATCGCTCTATGCCTGTGTATACCTTCCGGAAAAGCATGTAATGCCGCTGCAGGTATTCCTTTCCGGAACGGATGCTCTCCGGCTGGGCGGGATATTCCTGGCTGTCTTCGTTCTGGTGCTGCTGGTTCTCCGCAGGATCGTGAAGAGCCTCAGAATTTCCGAGGCGCTGAAGCTGGGCGAAGACTGAGCGGAAGTGCGGTGCAGAGGTGTTGGCATTATTCTGGACAGCATATAGAACATGAGAAGTATGAATGGGTATGGGCATGAGTGAATCAATCGTAGTAGTCGATCAGGTTAAAAAAGAATATAAGACCGGGGGCGGAAGCTTTTTCGCGCTGAAGGGAGTTTCTCTGGAAATCGGCCGGGGCGAGTTCGTGATCGTGAAGGGGCGGAGCGGCTCCGGTAAGACCACACTCCTGAATGTCATCAGCACGCTGGATAAGCCTACGGATGGGCATGTTTATTTTGAAGGTACGGATATTACCGCCATGAGCCCCGCCGAGGCAGAGAACTTCCGGCGGACGAAGGTGGGCTTCTGCTTCCAGTCCACGGCGCTGATCCCTGTTATGAGTGCCTACGAGAATATCGATTTTGCTCTCCGGATCTCCGGAGCGAAGGAAGACAGGGATGCCCGTATAAAGGAAGCTGCCGGGCTGGTCGGCATGGGCGAGCGTCTGAAGCATATGCCCCGGCAGATGTCCGGCGGCGAGCAGCAGAGGATTGCCATCGCCCGGGCGGTGGTACATCGTCCGGCTCTGGTTTTTGCCGATGAGCCCACGGGTGCGCTGGATACGGCGGCAGGCCTTGCTGTTGTCCGGCTATTCCGCAGGCTGACGGAGGAGGAAGGGATCACGCTGATCATGACTACTCATGATCCCGGACTCATGCAGATGGGCGACCGGGTATTCGAGATGGAGGACGGCTGTCTTTCGGAAGTGACAGACACGGTTCTAAATCGGGGATGAAGGGTGCAGCTAAGTCTGTTTGCCGGGGACAGCAGGCGTGAAGGGCTGAAAACCGCGTTGTACATGCTGATATCGTGGATCGTCTGTCCCGGGGGACAGCAGGCGTGCAGGGCTGAAAACCGCGAGAGGCAGCTGCGTAAGGTTACATGAATCCGGAGTTGTGGATGAATAGAAAATGATGCGGTTTTTTAAGGAGCGATGTGCCAGGAGTAGTGAGAGAAAAAAAGAATTGGGGTCAGCAATATGCAGATTTTCAAAAAGAAAAATGGATCATCTATCCCACCGCGGGACATTTCAGCAGAAAAATCCGTGGCAGAGAATGCTTCAGACAGCGACGCAGCAAAGAGTGCGGCAGATAGCGATGAAGAAAATAGAGAGCAGCCGTTTATCATCTGCGACAGTCTGGTTAAGATCTACAAGACAGATGATGTGGAGGTCATGGCTCTCCAGGGGCTTGATCTGGAAATCCGCCGGGGCGAATTCATGGCGATCATCGGGAAATCCGGGAGCGGAAAAAGCACCCTTCTGAATATCATAGGCGCGCTGGAGACTCCATCCGCAGGAAAGATCATTGTAGACGGAAAGGATCTTTCCAATCTGTCGGAGAAGGAACGGACGGCATACAGAAGAAGTACAGTAGGCTTTATCTGGCAGAGAGCTACGCAGAATCTGTTTTCTTATATGTCGGTACTGGAAAATGTGGAGGCCATGACTTACTTTGACCACATGAAGGAGAAGGACCGCAGGGAGAAGGCCAGAAGACTGCTTGAAACGGTAGGGCTTGGAGATAGGCTTGATGCAAGACCGAATCAGCTGTCCGGCGGCCAGCAGCAGAGGGTGGCCATTGCCATGGCGCTGATGAATGATCCGAAACTTCTGATCGCTGATGAACCTACGGGAGCAGTAGACAGCAGAACATCTGCCATGCTGCAGGAGGTTTTCCGGGAGGTAAACCGGAAGCTTGGCGTGACGGTGATCATCGTTACCCATGATATCAGTCTGGCCAATCGGGTGGACCGGGTCGTCATGATCTCGGATGGAAAGATCAGTACAGAGAAGGTCATCCGCGAGGAATACCGGGAAAAGATGAATGAACTGGATGCCTCCGGCGAAGGTTCTCACGAGGAGTACTCTGTCCTTGATAAGGCCGGCCGTGTGAAGCTTTCGGATGAAATGCTGGAAGAGGCCGGCATTGATTCAAGCAGAGTCAAGGTGGAAGTAAAGGACGGGCAGATCGTGATCACCGGAATTGAACGCTGAAAATAGGCGACGCAGGGAAAAACCGGCGGGAGTAATAGAAGTCATGTGGGCGGAAGCGAGAGCTTCCGCCTTTCGTGTTCTTATACACACTATAACCTATTGACATAGTAGGTAAATGGTGATATGATGCGAAAAAGTCAGAGAAAAAGCTCGTAAGTCAAAGAAGGCCGGTGAAAGGGCCACCGGAAGAATCCACAGATTTATACAGGAAACGAGGGGGATCATATGTTTTTTTCAGAAAAGATTGCAGAGTATATTCGTTCAGGGGAATCCATGAGCAAAAAGCTGGGATTGGAGATCGAACATTTTATTATTGATGAACAGGGAATGCAGATGGAATTTCATGAAATCTCTGCCTTGATCGATCGGGTCGGCCATTCCATAGGTGCGGAAATGATCTACATGGATGGCTACACGGTGGGCTACGCTACTCCGGAATATGCCACAAGTCTTGAACCGGCCTGTCAGTTTGAGATCAGTATCAGTCCGTATTCGAGTATCGAGGAGATTGGCCGCGTATATCAGGAATTTCGTATCCTTTGGGATCCGATCTTTGCTGAAAGAGGCTACCACTTTGAGACTAAAGGGAATCTTCCCTTGGTAGAGACAGGTGAGATCACACCCGACGAGATCCCCCTTTCTCCGAAAAAGCGGTATGAGTACATGGATAAATACTTTCAGGAGAGCGGACGTTTTGGCAGATACATGATGCGGGCATCCGCATCTACGCAGGTTTCCATCGATTACAGCTCCGAGGCAGATATGGTGCGGAAGCTGAGAATTCTGGAGAAGCTTTCTCCGGTTTTCATGATGATGATGGAAAATAAGACCAGTGAGGATTCCACGCTTCCCGGGGCAGAAGATAAGCCGCATCTTTTCCGCATTCAGGAGTGGGATGATCTGGATCCGGACCGGACCGGCTTCGTTCCGCATTCCTTCGAGACGGATTTCGGATATGCAAAAATGGCAGATGTAGTCTGTCATACGCCTCTCATTCTGTTGACGGATGAGGGGGAGACTGCCTGGGTAGGACATCAAAATGCAGCGGATCTGGTGGAAAACGGCACCATCCGGGAGGAAGAACTGACGGAGGAAAGAGAGAGGCATCTGATGGAGCACTTCATGTCCATGGGCTTCTTCCACTTCCGTGTAAAAAAATATATAGAGATCAGAGTAGCGGACAGTGTGCCGATCGAAAAGGCGCTGGGATATGCTGCGCTGATCAAGGGAATCGTGTATTCCGATGCAAACCTTGCCACCCTGGAGCGGATACTGAGAAATATTTCCGGGCCGGAGCAGATTCAGGAGGCCGTTCAATCCATCATGCGCTTCGGATGGAGCGCAGTGATCTATAACAAGGGAACGGTGTCGGAATGGGCCGGGTATCTGCTGGCACTGGCCGGGAATGTGCTTCCCGAGAAGGAAAGGGGTTATCTGGAAAATGTGCGAATTATTCGGCGTGACAGCGAACAGGAAAATATTTATCAATCCATTGCTTAAGGAATTCTTTTCCCACAGCCAGGAGCATCGAAACGGCTGGGGGATTGCCTTTCTGGACAATGGTGCGCTTTCTGTGGAAAAGGAGCCGGTCAGGGCGTCGGACAGCCTGTATCTGAAGAGCAGGCTTACGGGGAGAATAGAGACATCGCGGTTCATGGCCCATATCCGGAAGGCCACGGTGGGAGATGTGCATTTCAGCAACACCCATCCCTTTACCCGCAGAGATGATGCGGGGCGGACCTGGGTGCTGGTACATAATGGTACGATCTTTGATGCGCCGAGGCTAAGCGCCTACCAGTATTCGCAGGAGGGAACCACAGACAGCGAGCGGATCCTGTTGTATATCGTGGACAGCATGAATCAAAGCTATGAGCAGGAGCGGGGATCCTTCGATGTGAATGACAGGATCCGGCTGATCGAAAAGATCATCCGGGAGCTGGCACCGGAGAATAAGCTCAACATCATGCTGTATGACGGCGATTATTTCTATGTTCATAAAAATGAGAAAGAAACGCTTTACATGAGCGAGCGGAGCGGCTCTGTGATCTTTTCCACCCATCCGCTGACCCGTGTGGGCTGGAAGGATGTGCCGGAGAACCGGCTTCTGGTCTACAGGGACGGGGAATGCCTTTATACCGGGGAAGATCACGGCTTTACCTACGAGCCGGACGAGGAGAAGATCAAGATGCTCTACCTCGGTTACGCCGGATTATAGTACACCGATTTCCTGATAGTATTGCTCAAAAAGCCTCGACAAAGTTCAACCGATATTCCGCTGGATCGTACGACGGATATTCCGCCGGATAGTACGTCGAAAAAATAATCCTTGCAATTATGACATCTATCCTTTATAATTCCTTTGTTAAGGGATTGCTCCGGTTCACGGGAGCATGCATCCGAAATGCTTCTGTGGCTCAGTTGGTAGAGCGACTGATTCGTAATCAGTAGATCACGGGTTCGAGTCCCGTCAGAAGCTATAAGTCTGAAACCCAGTAAATTAGCCATTTACGCCGGGTTTCAGTTTTTTTTTCACATGATGTCTGTATATATTCGAGAGAAATCGGCAGCATTTGTATAAGGAAAGAGTGAAAAAGTTGATGCGGCGTGGTCCGTTTTTCGTTGGAAATCCTGCTTTACAGACCCTTTCGGCATATTTATAATAGAATTACAGGAGACCGTAAGAATGAAGAAGATCACTGAAGCAAAATGGTATAAGCATCTTTCCACCATCAACCATCATAAGTGGGAGGTGGGAAAGAATTGTTTCCGCTGCGGGCTTTACCGTCAGGGTATCCTGCACGATCTGTCCAAGTACAGCTGGACGGAATTCTCTGTGGGCGCAAAGTATTTTCAGGGAAACCGGAGTCCCAATGATGCAGAGCGGGAGGCAACGGGAGTTACTACCTCATGGCTGCATCATAAGGGAAGAAATAAGCATCATCTGGAATACTGGATCGATTACGACCTGAAGAATGGTGGGATGACCGGTATGAAGATGCCGGATAACTATATCGTGGAGATGTTCTGCGACCGGGTGGCGGCCAGCAAGATTTATAAAAAAGAGGCGTATACGGATGCCACTGCTCTGGAGTATTTCAGGAAGGGCAAGAGCAAGGTTATGCTTCATCCCTATTCCAGGAAGCGGCTGGAAAAACTTCTGACCCTTCTGGCGGAGGAGGGCGAGGACGCTGCTTTCGGCTATGCGAGGCGGTATATGAAGGCTTACCGGAAGTATAAGAGGAAGAAGCGAAGAAAGAACTGTCGGATGGCTGAAACATAGAGAGGGGAAGCCGGGTAAGTCCGGGCTGACTGCGAAAGAAGAGAGGAGTAAGACGTCCGCCGGGCTTCCGGCCGGATAACGAAGGGTTATTGGAATAAGGGCGATGGCAACAAGAGATCTGCAAAAAGCTTAGAAAGAGTGGATCAATGGCATTTACACACTTACATGTTCATACGGGTTACAGTCTGCTGGATGGTTCGGCGAGGATCCCCGAGCTGGTAAGCCGGGCGAAGGAGCTGGGCTTTGATTCCCTGGCCATTACCGATCATGGCGTCATGTATGGCGCCATCGATTTTTATAAGGAGTGCAGGAAGCAGGGCATCCGGCCCATTATCGGCTGCGAGGTTTATGTTTCTCCGGGCAGCCGTTTTGACAGGGAAGCCGGGAAGGAGGATGAACGGTATTATCATCTGATCCTCCTGGCGGAGAATAATGAGGGCTACGCCAACCTTTCGCGCATCGTGACGCGGGGCTTTACCGAGGGCTATTACTATAAGCCCAGAGTAGACCGGGAGGTGCTGAAAAAGTATCATAAGGGGATCATCTGTCTTTCCGCCTGCCTTCAGGGAGAGGTGGCGTTTTATCTCCGGCGGCATCTTTATGATGACGCCAAGCGGGCGGCGCTGGATCATCTGGCTATTTTCGGGGAGGGAAATTACTTCCTGGAGATGCAGGACCATGGCTACAGCGATGACAGCGTGGTGAATGCGGGAGTCATGCGGATCTCGCAGGAAACGGGCATCCCCATGGTGGTCACCAATGATTCCCACTATATTTACAAAGAAGACTGGGAGGCGCATGATATCCTCCTTTGCATTCAGACAGCGTCCAAGGTGGCGGATGAGAACCGGATGCGCTACGAGGGCGGGCAGTTCTACCTCAAATCCGAAGAGGAAATGCGTGCTCTGTTTCCTTATGCGCCGGAGGCGCTGGAAAATACTCATCGGATCGCTGAGCGCTGCAATGTGGAGATCACGTTCGGCGAGCAGAAGATTCCCCGGTATGATGTGCCGGATGGAATGACGGCGGATGAATATCTGGAAAAGCTTTGCCGCGAGGGCATGGAAAAAAGGTATCAGCCCGTTACGAAGGAGCTTTGGGACAGGCTGGATCATGAGCTTTCCGTGATCAGGAACATGGGCTATGTGGATTACTTTCTGATCGTCTGGGATTTCATTCGCTATGCCAGAAGCCATGGCATCGGTGTGGGACCCGGGCGCGGATCTGCGGCCGGAAGTATCGTTTCCTATGCCCTTGGTATCACCAATATCGATCCCATCCGGTATCAGCTGATCTTTGAGCGCTTCCTCAATCCGGAACGCGTGACCATGCCGGATATTGACGTTGACTTCGCCTATGAGCGAAGGCAGGAGGTCATTGATTACGTTACGGAAAAATACGGCAAGGATGAGGTGGTACAGATCGTCACCTTTGGTACCATGGCTGCACGGAACGTTGTCCGTGATGTGGGACGGGCGCTGGATCTGCCCTATAAGACCTGCGACATGGTGGCTAAATCCATCCCCACGGATCTGGGGATTACCATAGATAAGGCGTTGGAGATCAGTCCGGATTTCCGGAAATTCTATCAGGAAAACGAGGAGATCAGGTATCTGATCGATATGTCCCGGCGACTCGAGGGTCTGCCCCGGCATGCTTCCATGCATGCGGCCGGCGTGGTGATCGGCCGGGAACCCATCGAGAATTTCGTGCCGCTCTGCCGGAACAGCGATGCGGTGACTACCCAGTATAACATGACCACCATCGAGGAGCTGGGACTTCTGAAGATGGACTTTCTGGGCCTCCGTACCCTGACCGTGATCCAGGATGCGGTGAAGAGTATTGAAAAGCGAACAGGTCTCGAAATTGACTTTGACCATATGGAAATGAACGACCCGAAGGTCTTTGACATGATCTCTCAGGGAAAATGCGACGGCGTGTTCCAGCTGGAGTCTGCCGGCATGCAGAGCTTTATGAAGGAACTCCGGCCGCAGAATATAGAGGATATGATCGCCGGAATTTCCCTTTACCGGCCGGGCCCCATGGATTTCATTCCGCAGTATATCAAGGGGAAAAATTCCGGGGAACAGGTGAAATATTTGACGCCGGAACTGGAGCCCATCCTTTCGCCGACCTACGGATGCATCGTCTACCAGGAGCAGGTTATGCAGATCGTTATGAGCCTGGCCGGGTATTCTATGGGACGGGCGGATTTGGTACGCCGTGCCATGTCCAAAAAGAAGGCCTCGGTCATGGCAAAGGAGCGGGAGTATTTTGTCCATGGAAAGCCCGCCACGGAGGAGGATCCGGTGGTGGTGCCAGGTTGTGTGGCAAATGGCATTTCCGAGGAGATGGCAAACCGCCTCTTTGATGAGATGACGGACTTCGCCAGCTATGCCTTCAACAAGTCCCATGCCGCAGCGTATGCAGTGGTGGCCTATGAAACGGCATGGCTCCGCTGCCACTATCCGCTGGACTTCATGGCAGCTCTTCTCACCTCGGTGCGTGACAATTCCGTTAAGCTTCTGAAGTATCTGGATGCGGTTCGCCGCATGGGAATTAAGATGCTTCCTCCGGATATCAATTCCGGCGGGGGCGGGTTTACCGTGGCCGGGGATGCGATCCGCTACGGCCTTTCCGCCATCCGTTCCGTAGGGGATTCGGTGGTGGATTCCATCCTGGAGGAGAGGGAGAAAAACGGCCCATTCCGGGACATGATGGATTATTGTACCAGGGTGACGCCGAAGGAGGCCAATAAACGCACTATCGAGAGCATGATCCTTGCGGGGGCTTTTGACTGCTTTGGTCTGAACCGGAAGCAGATGATGCTCCTCTGCCCGGTAATCCTGGATGCGGCGGCGGCCGAGCGAAAACGGACGGAATCCGGCCAGTTCAGCATCATGGACTATCTGGGCGAATCCGGGCGCGAGGAATTCACGGTTACGCCTCCGGATGTGGATGAATTTGAAAAGGATATACTGATCTCCGGCGAAAAGGATATGTTGGGCTTCTACGTCAGCGGTCATCCACTGGACAAGGTGAGGGGGCTGATGGACAGAGTCAAGGTTACAGAGAGTCTGCGGTTCAGGCTGGACGAGGAAACGGGTGAAATTCCTCTCAGGGATGAGCAGCCATGCATTGTGGCCGGCGTGGTGGAAAAGGTTAACCATAAGGTGACAAAGAAGGGCGATAATATGGCCTTCGTGACTATTGAGGACCTTTTCGGACAGCTGGAGATTCTGGTCTTTCCGAAGGTGTTCGAAGAAAACCGCGGGAAACTGAAGGAGGGCGATATACTCTTCATCCGCGGACGGGCGTCCATTTCCGAGGACGAGGGAAAGCTGATCGCACAGGAGATCAGCACGTCTGCAGAGATGGAAAGCCGGTTTGCAGCGTCTGACCATACCCTCTGGATCCTCTTCCGGAACGAAGAGGTTTTCCGGGATAAGCGGGGCGAATTGGAACAGCTGCTCATGCAGTATCCGGGAGAAACGCCGGTGAACGTCCAGCTGAAGGAGGAGCATGCCAGACGGGTGGTTTCCCGGAAGGTGGATATTGACGGCGGTGTTCTGGACGCGCTCCGTCTGGAATACGGCCCGGATAAGGTTATGGTGGTGGAGAGGTGAAAGGCAGATAGGGAAAATGGAAAAGATCACATCGCTGACGAATGTCAGAATTAAACGGGTGGTCCGCCTCAGAGATAAGTCGGCGGAGCGCCGGCACGAGGGCGTTTTCCCTGCGGAAGGAGAGAGACTGGTTTCCGAGGTTCCGGAGGATCGCCTGGAGGAACTCTTCGTTACAGAAGACTGGATTGAAAACTGGTTGGCGTCAGAGGGCGAAGCCCGGCCGCTGACCCCAAAGTGGTTGAGTGAAGGCGGTAAACAAACGGGTGAAGGTCAGCTAAGCATGATAATGAAATCATGTAGTGAAAAAGGGCTGAGCGAGGAAAGCAATCTGCTGAGCGAAAAAGAGGAAGAGCGTTCGGGAAACAACAGGCGCCGCAGGGAGGTATTCCGTCGGATGGAGCTGGCGGAGAGGTCCGGCTGTCTCTTTACGGTTACCCGGGAAATCTTTGCAAAGATTTCCGATACCCGCTCACCCCAGGGTGTGCTTGCCCTGGTGAAGGAAAAACAGTATTCTCTCCCGGAGGTGGCAGACCATTTTTCGCGTATCCTTTTTTTGGAAAATATCCGGGACCCGGGAAATCTGGGCACTATGCTCCGGACGGCGGAGGCCGCTGGAGCGGCGCTGATTCTGACAAAGGGTTGTGCGGATATCCATCAGCCCAAGGTGGTAAGGGCATCTATGGGCGCAATCTTCAGGGTTCCTGCGTTCATGACGGAATCGCCGGAGGAGACGGCGAATCGCCTTCGGGAGCAGGGCTTCCGGGTTGCAGCGGCTCATCTGGAAGGAACCAATCTGTACCAGACAGAGCTGGGCAAAAAGATTGTTTTTCTTATTGGAAACGAAGGAAACGGACTTACGGATTCTCTCACTGCCTGCGCAGACTGCCTGCTTCGGATCCCCATGGAAGGGCAGGTGGAATCCCTTAATGCTGCCATGTCGGCAGGCCTTCTGGTTTACGAAGCAAAGCGGCAGCAGGATGCTCACTCCAACTGAGTAACCTGGCGGAGGGAAGAAGCAAACCGGTAAAAGCAGGCCTCACTCTCGGAAAGCCAACAAAACCACTGAAATTACGAAAAGGTTGGCCGGTGGCAGGGTGTAAGCAAGCAGGCAAGAGGAGAGGAAAGCCAACAAAACCTCAGGAATTACGAAAAGGTTGGCCGGTGGCAGGGTGTAAGCAAGCTGGCAAGAAGAGAGGAAAGCCAACAAAACCTCAGGAATTACGAAAAAGTTGCCGAGCAGCTTGTAAGCAAGCTGGCAGCAAGTGACAGAAAGAAAGAGGACGGACAGCATGAGGATAGTACAGAACGAGACACATGATGAAGAACGAGCTTTTTATGGCAGCGATGGGCTCCGGGTGGTTTCCAGCCGGTTTGATGGTCCGGCCGACGGCGAGAGCGCATTTAAGGAATGCCGGAATCTGGAAACGGAGGACTGCTATTTCAACCTGCGTTATCCCTTCTGGCATGATACGCACCTGATCATATCCGGGTGTGAGATGACATCTCTTTGCAGAGCCGCACTTTGGTACACGGTGGATGCGGAAATTACGGATACGAAGCTTCATGGAATAAAGGCACTTCGTGAGTGCGAGAATATACGGATGAGGGACTGCTCCATCGTCTCGCCGGAGTTTGGCTGGTCTGTGAACAAAATCGATATGAGGAAATGCAGCGCTGAGAGTGAGTATTTCATGATGCGTTCTTCAGGTCTTCGCTTTGACGAGGTCAGTCTGAAGGGAAAATACTCATTCCAGTATATTTCCGATTCGGTGTTCACCAACTGCAATTTTGATACCAAGGATGCGTTCTGGCATGCCCAAAATGTACTGGTGAAGGACAGTGTGATCAAAGGCGAGTATCTGGCGTGGTACTGCGAAAATGTGACTTTTGAAAACTGCACCATCATCGGAACGCAGCCGCTCTGCTATTGTAAGGGGCTGAAGTTGATCAACTGCAAAATGGAGGAAACGGATCTTTCCTTCGAAAAGTCCGAGGTGGATGCGGAGATCACGACGGTGGTGGACAGCATTAAGAATCCGAAGAGCGGAAGGATTAAAGTGGCCGGTGTAGGGGAGATCATTATGGATGACCCGGAGGCGAGGGGTGAGATCATTGTTGCCTGAGCGGGAGTGATCGGAGCCGGAAGGGCAGGAAGCAAGCGAAGACAGGAGCCCGGAGGCCAACAAACCCGCTGGAAATTGCGAAAAAGCTGGTCGGTGGCAGGGTGAAAGCAAGCTGGCTGGAATCTCGGAAGACCAACAAATCCGCTGGAAATTGCGAAAAGGCTGGCCGCAGCAGGGCAAAGCAAACAAAAGTTCGACAAAAACATGGTTAGGAGTCCCGAATTCGGGACTCTTTTTCTATGAACGTAAAAAATCTGTTTTCATTGGTTTTTTCTTGTGATAGAATTAGAACAGCAAAAACAAAAAATGAGATCGTAAAATGAGATAAAGCAATAGAATAATAGAATTTAAGAAAGTAATAGAATGAATAATGCAATGGAATAATAGAAAATAAGAGAGATATAAAAGAGAATAAGAAACAGGAGGCGTGAATGAAAGTACTGCGTGAGATTCTTTTTTTTCTGATCAGTATGGCGGGGGCTACGGTGACTCTTGCTTTTGATGAAAATAAAGAGGTGAGGGAGCTGGTGAAGGCTTTTATAAAGAAGATTCCGGATAAACCGTGGACGGACTATATGTTGAAATCGGCACATCCCGGGTTTGTCCTGCCGGTTCTGTTCGTCATTTTTCTGGTCCTTGGTGTGATCGCTGCACGCATCACCAGATTGTTCACCACATCGAAAAACCTGAATAGAGTGATTGAGGCAAATAAATGGTTCACCTTCATCTTCATCTGTATACCGGTGACTATGGTACTGATCCATTATGAGCAGCTTTTTCTCAGGGGGAAGGAGTCGGCTTTCTACTTTCTCTATACTTACATCGTTTTCTATGGTACAGCAAGGCTTCTGGAATTCATTTTGAGCCAGTCGTTTGTGCCCATGATCTCGAAGCCTCTGCCTAACTGCCGGCTGCAGATCTGCACCCTGAAATCGGAGGCGGATTTTGAGGTGACCAAGGTGGTGACGAAGCGTAAGATGACCTTTGAGGAATGTCATACCTGCATGCGGAATCTGAATGTGGAGTTTGCGCAGCAGCAATTCTTCCGTATTGTTGAGACACGGCTCATCGGGGAGAAAATCATAGATGAATGGAAGTATTACCGTGACGGCAGCAACATCCGGGATGATGAAGCACTGAAGAAACTCTTTACCCTCGATACCCAGGTAAAATGGGGGATGTGAGTGTAAGAAACCGTTGAGGCAAAGATAGAAAGCGAAGATGAAGGAAGGAGCAAGAAATTGCTGCGGCAAGGAAAGCGTAGAGGAAGGAAAACGCAAGAATCAGTTGCAGCAGGGAAAGCGTAGAGGAAGGAAAGTACAAGGAATTATCGAGGAGAAGGGGCGGCAAGATGACAGTCAGTGAGGCGCGGGCAATCCTTCGGGAATATTATGAAAACACAAATCCGTCGGAGGACGACAGGTTTGTTTATACGGAAGCGCTGCAATTCCTGATCCGGGAGACGAAGAACCCGGCATATATGATGGAACTGGGTGGCATGTACTACGAGGAAAAGGACTTTGATCTTGCCCGGAAGTACTATGAGCAGGCGGCGGAGTATAACAGCGAAGATGCATTTCTCTGCCTGGGCTATATCTGGTACTACGGCAGGACCGGAGAGAAGGATTTTGGGAAGGCGTTCTATTATTATGATAAGGCCAGACAGGCGGGCTCCGTGCAGGCAGCCTATAAGGTGGCTGACATGTATAAGAACGGTTACTTTGTGGAGAAAAGCTACGGGAAATATAAGGAGATCATTGAGGAACTTTATCCCAAGGTGCAGAATGCAAGAAGGCTGAATGAGCCGATGCCGGAGATTTATACCCGGCTGGCCGGTATCCGGGCGGCGGAAGGGAAGATAGAGGAGGCGTTGGAGCTCTATGATGAGGCGAGGGATTTTCTCGCTCAGCGGATACAGGTGAATCCGTTTTTCGGTGACCTCACGATCATGAAATATCTGATCGCGGATATATACAGGTTGAGAAAACCAAGGCCGGCTGAGGATGATCTGAATGAAACCTGGCCGGATGAAGACGACCTGTATGATCTGTACGAAATCCTAAAGAAGCCTGTAAAGGTGGAGTTCCTGTATGAAAAAAGTTATGGCAAAGGGGAAATGCATGAGGTTGAGGCAGTGCAGGAAGAGGATGGACTGGTCATCCGTTTTGACGATAAATGGTACAGGAACATCGATGACTTTTTCAAGAAGGCGGAGCTGGATGGAGAGAAGCTGACGACCATATATGATCAGCTGTATGATATTCACGTGAAGGATTAATCTGGAATCGAAGAAAATTGCTGATTAAGAGGTGGAGCTGCACCGCTGAACAGTAACGATCAGGCAAACAAATGAAAGATGATCAGATAAACCGCCCACCCCGGCTTCGAAAACGGAAAGTGGGAAAAGAGGAACGCAAATGGATGAACTTATTCGAATGGAACTGGAGGATGAGGGTGACTCCATTCGGGAATACGGAACCCTTCTGCTGGAAAGGGATCAGCTGAGAAAGGAAGCAGATCAGATCCATATCCGGTATCTTCAGCGGTTCGGTCAGCTTTTGGAGGATAATTATCTGGAAAAGCTGGAATGCATAAAGTGCAAGAAAACCATTGCCTACTACCAGCGGGCCATGAACCGGGACGGCGTGGTGGATGCGGATGAAATGGAGGAATATCTGCTCACGGAGCTGGCGGGGTACTATGCTGAGCTGAACAATCTGATCTGCATGAAGAATGCAGCGGAGAGTGCAAATGAGATTTCGCATTACCAGACAGCGCAGGCCAAAAAGATATACCGGCGGCTGGCGAAGCTGCTCCATCCGGATATGCACCCGAAAACAGCAAAGAATGCCGTGCTTCGGGAGCTTTGGACCCGCATCGTTAATGCCTATAAGCTTTACGACGTGAAGGCGCTGAGAGAGCTCGAGGTGCAGGTGCAAAGTGCTCTATCCGACCTCGGGCTGGAAAGCGTGCCCGTGGAAATCCCGGATATCAGCGAGAAGCTTGAAGAGGTGAAAAAGGAAATCCGGGAAATCATAGAGACGGAACCATACATTCTCCGTGAATTATTGGAAAATGAAGGGGCGGCGGAAGCGAAGGAACGCGAACTCAAAGAAGAGCTGGAGGAATTCCGGAAATATCATGCAGAGCTGGACGAGGTGATAAGGGAAATCCGGGAAAGCGGCCGGGTCACAATACGCATGGAATGGAATCCATCGGAGGAATAAAGATGCCAAATGAACTGACAAAGCAAAATACAGGCACCCTTGCTGCGGCCATCAGCGAGCATGAGCTGGGAGAAATGCTAAAGCCTCTGATCCGGGAGATTTTTCTTTTTGATTCCTATGTGGCTGGGACGACGGAGCTGGCGGACCAGGAGGTGCTGAAGGAGATCCGGGTCGGGGATAAACTGAAGCTGCAAAGGGAAGACAGTAAGTTCGACTCCAACGCCATCCTGCTCTTTACGGAGGATGGAAAAAGGGTTGGATATGTGCCGGAAAAGGATAATGTGGTCTTTGCACGGCTGATGGATGCGGGGAAGCTCCTGACCGCCCGGGTCGCAAAGACTGAAATGAAGGGGAGCTTTCACCGGATTGCCATCGGAATCTATCTGGTGGATTTTTAATCATGCAGGTGAGGCCGCCGCGCGGGCAAACGCCCCGGTTTCAGCCGGGGCATTTTTTTGTTGAAGCGCATGCTCGAAAATGATAAAATGCTATTAAGTGTATCTATGCCCCGGAGGAGAGCGGTTTTCTTCTTGAGGAGAGCAGATTCCAGCATGGCGGCGGGGGATACAAAATATATCGAATAAAGAACCGGAGGAAGAAATGGCAGAGAAAAAGGTAGAGGCGATCACCTCGATGGAAGAGGATTTCGCACAGTGGTATACAGATGTGGTGCTGAAGGCTGATCTGATCGGCTACACCAGCGTAAAGGGCTTTATGGTCCTGAAGCCGGCGGGCTATGCCATCTGGGAGCTGATCCAGCATGAGCTCGACAGAAGATTTAAGGAGACGGGAGTGGAGAATGTTTATCTGCCGCTTCTGATCCCGGAGAGTCTTTTGCAGAAGGAAAAGGACCATGTGGAGGGCTTTGCGCCGGAGGTGGCCTGGGTGACTCACGGCGGTCTTTCTGAGCTGCAGGAGCGGCTCTGCGTGCGCCCCACCTCTGAGACACTGTTCTGCGATTTTTATCAGAAGGACATTACATCCTACCGCGACCTGCCGAAGGTATATAACCAGTGGTGTTCCGTGGTCCGCTGGGAGAAGGAGACCCGTCCTTTCCTGCGTTCCAGAGAGTTCCTGTGGCAGGAGGGCCATACTGCTCATGCAACGGCTGAGGAGGCGGAGGAGCGCACCATTCAGATGCTGAATGTTTATGCGGATTTCTGCGAGCAGGTGCTGGCGATCCCCGTGATCAAGGGCCAGAAGTCCGAGAAGGAAAAGTTTGCGGGAGCAGTCTCCACCTACACCATCGAAGCGCTGATGCACGACGGCAAGGCGCTGCAGTCCGGTACCAGCCATAACTTCGGCGACGGCTTCGCCAGAGCCTTCGGCGTGCAGTATACGGATAAAGAGAATAAGCTTCAGTATGTACATCAGACCTCATGGGGCATGACCACGCGCCTCATCGGCGCTATCATCATGGTGCACGGTGACGATAACGGTCTTGTTATGCCGCCCAGAGTTGCGCCGACCCAGGTGATGGTCGTGCCTATCCAGCAGAAGAAGGAGGGTGTTCTGGATGCGGCCGACCAGATTGCGGCTTCTCTCAGCGGTCTTCGGGTAAAGGTTGATAAGACTGATAAGAGCCCGGGATTCAAGTTTGCCGAGCAGGAGATGCGCGGTATTCCGATCCGTCTGGAAATCGGCCCTAGAGATGTGGAGGCCGGCCAGGTGATCTGCGTCAGAAGAGATACGGGAGAAAAAGAGACGCTTTCGATCGAAAGCCTGCCGGAGGTAATCCCGCAGCTTCTGGAAACTATCCAGAAAGATATGCTGGAGAAGGCAAGAGCCCACAGGGATGCGCATACCTACGTAGCAAAAACATGGGATGAATTTACGGATACCGTGGAAAACCGCCCCGGCTTTATCAAGGCGATGTGGTGCGGCGAGACGGCCTGTGAAGAGAAGATCAAGGAACTGACCGGCGCAACAACACGTTGCATGCCCTTTAAACAGGAAAACCTGGCAGATACCTGTGTATGCTGCGGAAAACCGGCAAAGAAGATGGTTTATTTCGGAAGAGCCTACTAATCGCCGGGCTGCCGGCGGCTCAGAACGAATGCGCCGGCAGCAGCGCTGAACGGAAGTACCCGGCAGAAGATGGCGGGGATTAAATGTGAATAGTTGCATCGCGGCAGGGCGGAGAGAAGGCCGCCGGCTGCGGAAACGGGGGGACAATGAAGCAGATTCTGGTTGAGTACGACAGAACTCTTCCTCTGAAGGGGCAGCTGGAAGAGGTGCAAAGGGAAATCGAAGCAAAGAGCTGGAAAACGGTTGTCTTTCATATTTACAGCGGCGTGCTGGATGAAGAACTCCTGCAGAGCCTGGCGGGTGAGCTGTCGGGACTGTATCCGGATGCGCCGCTGGCAGGTACTATTTCTGCCGGAGAGATCCATTCGGCGAGAGTGATGGACAAGGGAGTGCTCATTTCGGCGCTTTTGTTTGAGTCCACAGAAGTCCGGAAGGTCGCCTATGATGATGTCAGGGGAAACGAGACGGAGACCGGCCGCAGGATGCGGAGTGAGATCGACGGGCAGGAAGACCTGGTTGCTGTGGAGCTTATTCTTCCGGGAACAGAATTCAGCACCCGGCTTCTTTTTGACGAGCTGAGCCGCTGCAATCCGGATGTAAAGCTGTTCGGCGGCTATGCCGGCGGGCATTCCATGGATATCGGCGAGCATTTTATTTTTGACGGGGCCGGGCTCAGCGATAATAAGATATTCATGCTCGAGTATATCGGCGAGGATTTCCATGTGAATATCGACAAGTCCGTGGGCTGGCAGACGCTGGGACATCATTTTACTGTTACCAAGGCGGACGGCAACCGGCTCATCGAGATTGATGGAAAGCCGGCGGTTGAGGTGTATGAGAAATACCTCAGGATTGACCGGAACGACCATTTTGCGGAAAATACTTTTGAATTTCCTCTGATCGCAAAGGTCGAGGAGGATGAGCTTCTGCGCCATACCATCACGGTGGAACCGGACGGAAGTCTTATCCTTGCAGGCTACGTCACCGAGGGAATGCATATCTATCTCTGCTTCGGCAACCCTTCTCTTATTGTGGAAAAGGTGAATGAACGGATCGAAAACGTACGGAGATTCAGACCCGAGGCAATCCTGATCTATTCCTGTTCTGTCCGCAAATCCTTTTGGGAAAAATATGTGAATATGGAAATGGAGCCTTTTGAAAAGATGGCTCCCACGTCCGGATTTTATACATGGGGCGAGGTGAAACGGAACGAGGAGACAAAGAGCGTTCTGGAGTACAATATCACCATGCTCACCATCGCCATGCGGGAGGGCAAACCCGAAAACGAAGAAATCCCGCCCCTTACGATAAATGATTCAGTTCTGCAGGGGCAGGCTTCTCTTATGCGCCGCCTTTCGACTCTGGTTTCCGCCACTACTCTGGAACTTCAGAATGCATACAGGAATCTGGAGGTCATGAATAAACGGCTGACGGAGCTTTCCGAGCGGGATGCCCTGACCGGGCTGTATAACCGGCGCTGCTTTGAAAATGCAACAAACAAATGTCTCGAGCAGACGGCTGCGGAGGGCGGAGAAATGAGTCTGGTCATGATGGATCTGGACTTTTTTAAAAAGGTGAACGATACCTTCGGACATGCGGTGGGTGACAGCGTGCTGACGGAGCTGGCCCGCCTCCTGGAGGCTTCCGTTGCCGGCTTCCCCGGCGGAATGGCCGGCCGGTGGGGCGGAGAGGAATTCTTCGTTCTTCTTCCGAACACATCGCGGGAGGACGCCGCAGCCTATGCGGAACGCCTGCGTAAATGGGTAGAGGCGTATCCCTTTGCGGGTGTGAACCACAGCATCACCCTCAGTCTGGGCGTTCTCACGACAAACGGGAAGGAAGAAAGAAACCTGATCTATAAGAATATCGATGACTGTCTGTATGCGGCAAAGGCCAGCGGACGCAACCGTTACGTACAGTACAGACAGGTCTGAATTTCCGTATAGTACCACTCCAGCGAGGCTTTTGGCGCTGTGCTATTCGGGAAAGCAGGCAAGCATTCGGTCCAGTTATTTAAGAATCGTTATACTAGATATGACCCCGACATTTTTTGATTCCAACAAACTGTATAAACAACGGGAAGAGATGCAGTAGAAAAAGGAGATGTCCATGCAGATCCGGCTGCCGGAGGAAGTGAAAAATATCATAAATGAACTGAATCGCGCCGGTTTCGAAGCCTACGCTGTCGGAGGCTGCGTCCGGGACAGCCTTCTTGGACGTACGCCCAAGGACTGGGACATCACGACCTCCGCTGAGCCCCTGGAGGTGAAGCGGATATTTCGCCGGACCATTGATACCGGCATGAAACACGGTACCGTGACCGTTATGCGGAAGAATACCGGCTATGAGGTCACCACCTACCGCGTGGACGGCGCTTACGCAGACCACAGGCGGCCGGAAAGCGTTACCTTTACCCGGAGGCTTTCGGAGGATCTTTTGCGCCGCGACTTCACCATCAACGCCATGGCCTACAGTGAAGGGGATGGCCTGGTGGATCTTTACGGCGGCGTATCCGATCTGGAGAAAAAGATCATCCGCTGCGTCGGCGATCCGGACGCGAGGTTCGGGGAGGACGCTCTGCGGATCATGCGCGCCGTGCGTTTTTCAGCGGAGCTGGACTTTACGATCGAACCCGCCACGAGAGAAGCGGCGGCAAAGCATGCGGAGGAGCTTTCCGAGATCAGCATGGAGCGGATCGAGACGGAGCTTCGGAAAACACTTCTTTCCGATCACCCGGAAAAACTGATCGATATGAGCGAGCTGGGCATGACTGCGGTATTTCTGCCGGAGTTTGACCGGCTTCTTGCTACGCCGCAGAATACCCCTTACCATATGTATGACGCAGGAAGGCATACGATAGAGGTGATCCGGAATGTATCAAAAACAAAGGAAATGCGCTATTCGGCGCTATTTCATGATATAGCCAAGCCGGATACCCGGACTACGGATGAGAAGGGGATCGACCATTTTAAGGGACATCCCGCCCTGGGGGCGGAAATGGCCGGGCCGATCCTGAAGAGGCTCAGGCTGGATAATGATACCATTCAGACCGTGAAGAAGATGACATACTGGCATGATTTCGGCATAAAAGGGGATTTCGGGGAAAAGGCCTTCCGCAGGATGCTTTCGAAGCTGGGATCTGAATATTTTGACCGGCTGATGGACCTGAAACAGGCGGATATGCTGGGGCAGAGCACTTATCACAGAGAGGAAGCCCTGAAGATCATGCAGTGCCTCAGAGAGCTGAAGAGGCAAACAGATGAAAAGGGGGCGGCCCTTTCCATCAAAGCCTTAAAGATCAATGGAAAGCGTTTGCAGGAGCTGGGGATTCCTGCAGGCCCGGAAATGGGCCGGATCCTGAATCTGCTTTTGGAGGAGGTCCTGGAGGAACCGGAACGGAATACGCCGGAATGGCTGGAAAACCGTGTTGCTCTTTTGTTGCATGCCGGGGGTTATGATATCGGCAGAGGTGAAAAAACAGACTGATCACAGATATGGAGGTTAAAAATGAAGGAAGTAAATGAACAGGAAAACATTCTGAACGAAGAGGAAGCGGTGCATTTCCCCTACGATAACGGCGTTGAGTTCAGCAATGAATATATGGTCAGCCATAAGCCGGCTGATAAGATCGGAAAGCAGGGTTATTTACCGGTATCTCTTTTTGCGCATTTGATCAAGAATACCCTTCCTATCGCGGAGGCTTTTCCGGAGTTTAAAGATGAGATCATGGATATGGTGGCAGAATCCGGTACTGCAGAGTATTTGTCAACAGAGGAAGAAGGCCGTATCCGTGTGTACATGCCCACGATGGAAGGTGCAGATGATGATATGTTTTTTGTTTCAAATCCGGATATCAAGGCACAGTTTGAAGCCTTTCATCAGAAGTATATGGCGCTTATGGATAAAATGGAGGCCAAGTATACCGAGGAAAAGGATGATGTCAGACGGAGACTGATCGCGATCCAGAAGAATCATGCCGCCCTCCTGACCCAGCCGGGTGCCTATGATGAATTAGCGGAATTTCCGGAGTATTATTGGACGCTTACCTGCGCTACTATCGATATGCCGGATCCAATGTTCAAGAATGTCGATGGTCAATATGCGGTCGATTATGACCGTTACAGAAAATTCATGAAAGATCATGCTTTTTTGGCTCAGGCTGAGGAAAATCAGAACTTTTTCATGAATAAGAGGCGCCCTTATTTTAAAAAGCTGAAGGAAGGAAAAGCGACCAGAGAGGATGCGGCGGATTATAACCATGCTTATATGGAACATCTGCTGAAGATGAAGGCTTACTTCGAAGAGATCAAGGGTTATGATTTCACCGACAAGGATATTGCCGATAACCAGATGTGCAATAATAGTGCACAGTTCGAGTACGACTGGAAGGGTGGTAGATTTAATTCCCAAGTCCTGGCTAAGGTGGACAGAAATCTGGCGGCCATGGAGAGAGGCTGGCCTGCAGCAGATATGACATTTTTGGATCAGCTTGAGAATGTCATGAAATATCTGCAAAAGGTTATTGAGGGAAAGGAGTCTAATTATTCCGACTTAGAGAAAAAGGAAGCAAATCGTATTCTGAAGAGCCTCCGGAAACCCTATGATGCGATCCGGACAAAAGAGATCCATTCGCCGGAAGACAGAATGAAACTTCTGGAGAATATTGAAAAGCCGATCATGGAGTATGCAGCCTTTGAGGAAAAGAGTCGGCAGGCGCACACCCCAGGCGAGATCGTACAGGGCAAGTCTTCCATAGGCTGGCTGTTTGGCGAGACCAAGGGCAGAATGGTCTTCCGTAATGAGGTAGGTAAAGATCCGAATACGTTGGAAATTGCGCAGGGAACCATTGCACTGAACACCGGTGCAGTGTTGGCTTCGTTATCGGGTTCCTTATCTGAGGAACAGAAGAGTGCGTTTAATGCCAGCAAGGATTTTACTTCGCTTTTCAATAACAGTGGGGAAGAAGATGATGATTATCTTATGGACCGTGCTGTTCGTGGGAAACAGTATTCTCCCTTTAGACTCCAACAGTACCCGGCGGAAATAGCTGCTGCAGGCGTGATCGATGAAGACAGTCTGAAAGAGGTACATCAGACCATTCAAAGAGTAAAAAACAACACAATGTCCATTCTGAAACAGGATATTCCCGATGATGAGACCGGCGTTAAGATGGAAGAATTTTTTAACAAGGGTATTCTCAGCAGGTTTGACCGGATCGTTAAAGGATATCCGGATCCGGCAATGTCCTTGCTCAATCCCTTCAATCCGGGCGTTGTTGCATTTGTAAATCTTGTGGATTCTGCTGTTGTTGATGAGTCATTTCGGAACAATCTGAAGAAATGGGGAACAATATTCCCGATCCATGAACTGACGATCGAGTGCCAGAAGCAGCAGAACACCTTCGTAGATTACTATGAAGAGAAGAAAAAGAATGGCGGAAGCCTTTCTGCGGAAAGAGAAAACTTCTACCGGCAGAAGATCTACGATCATATTGCTGCGATTGCTCCGCTTTACAGTAAGGTGTGCCAGGTTGCCGAAGATCCGGAGGTGAATGCTGCTGTATATGCGGATAAAATGACCATGGAGCAGCCGTTCCATATGCATCCGCTTGCCGCCCGGGGGACCGCTGCGCTGAACTGCAGTCTGGAGGCGTATAAGGCCGGATTGGAAAACGGCTGGGGAATGGATGATCTTCCGACTCTGGCATCATTCCGTTTGGTCATGTATGTAATGGAAAGAGAGGCCAGATACTGTCCGGCCACGACTCTGGAGGCTCTGAAGGAAAAAGATCCTGTGGACTTTAAGAGCGAGGAAGAAAAGCAGCTCTTTATCAGAATGAAGACGCTTTATACAGAAATGCTGGCTACTCCCCTTACTTCCGCAGAACAGAGAGCGGATTACATGAACAGGATGGACAGTCTTGTTCAGGAGGGAGTCGATAAGCGGATTCTGGTCAACAACAAAAACGGAAAAGAAGGACCGACTTGTGAAGCGGCTTATTATCTTCAGACAAGAAATCAGCGGTATGGCCGGGAACTTGGTGTGATCACCGGAAAGACAGCTCCGGCCTTCGAAGCGGTGAAGTGCGGCGAGGACAGAAGGCTGGAGACTATCATGGCGGATC
This sequence comes from Lachnospiraceae bacterium UBA3732, assembly GCA_002372545.1. Taxonomy (GTDB): domain Bacteria; phylum Bacillota; class Clostridia; order Lachnospirales; family Lachnospiraceae; genus Eubacterium_Q. The sequence continues at coordinate 50,512 of DFHD01000004.1, forward strand.
TTAATGCGCCTCGTACGGATATGTGGTTTAGCAGTGAGAATGCGGAGCATAAGAAGCTTCGCGAAACAATGGAGGATCTGCAGGCGTTCCAGCGGGAGTCTATCGAGGGAAATACTGCGGAAGCCAAGCTCGAATATGCGGAAAAATATCTAAATAAGCTGGATGCGGTCCAGCATAATTCCAGATTATACCAGGAGAAGCGCATGGGCGCATCGACTAAGGGCGGAAAGCTGAGACTGCAGGGGGCGATCAGTGCTGATCAGTTTGCAGAACGGAAGAAAGAGGAGCTCCTGAAAATGGTTAATTCCATTAATGGGAAAAAGTTTGATTCTATCGAGGATCTCCGGGCCGGACTTGCGGCAGAAAAGAGCATAAGAGCCTTTCGTGAGATCTCCGGCATGGAAGCCATGCCGAGGGATGCGGAAGGAAAGAAGAGACTGGCTGGACTTGCGGCGGATATCATGGTAAGCCGGATCGCTTCCGCAAAGCAGGCTCCCGGTTACAAGACCTTTAAGGAACTGGGCAGTGAGAATTTTAAGAAGGAAATAATGAAGAGTGCCGACTTTAAGCAGCTGATGAAATCTTATTTCAGGGATCGGACGATAACGCCTTTTACAATGGCTGAGGATCTGATGGGTCCGAATCCTCTGCAAAGAATGCAGAACGTGAAGAATGCCATGGGACGAACAGAGGAGGCTGCCGAGAGAAAGGAAGATCGGAAAAAAGCTGAAACAGAAAGAAAGTCAGTGGAAAGAGTCAATAAGGCGACGGAAAGGGATAACCGTCTCAAGGCAGAAAGAATAAGAAAAAGAGAGGAAGAACGAAGAAAAGAAGAGGAGAGACTGGAAAAAATCCGGCAGCAGAATAAGAAAAAAGCCGGAGGCAAGGGCATTGGCTGATGTGAGAAACGGTGGAGGAGTGCATGAATAGAAATACGATCAAGTATATCGCGGCGTTGACCATGCTGGTGGATCACATCAGCATGGTATTCCTTCCGATCGCCAGCCTCCCCGGAGCGGGTATGCGGGTGATCGGAAGATTAACGGCGCCGATCATGTGCTTCTTTCTTGCCGAAGGCTTCCGCTATACAAGTTCAAGAAAAAAATATGGAATAAGGCTGCTTTTGGCAGCCTTGGTTTCCCAGATCCCGTATGCGCTTTTGCATCACGGGACTCTTTTTGTGACTGATTTTAATGTACTTTTCACCCTGTTTTTTTCCTTCCTTATGCTGATCGTATGGGAGGATATGAAGGTGGATCCACGGCGGTATCCGCTGGTCTTCGGCCTGATCTTTATCAGTAACTGGTGCGACTGGGGAATTGTCGGTCCGCTCTTTGTGCTCTTCTTTGCCATCTTCCGGGACGACCGGAATGCGCAGGCAAGGGCTTATTCCCTCATCGCAGCCGCAATGATCGTGACAGATTCCGTTTTCCTCGCGGTGAACCATAATCATTGGTACGGGGAGCTGTGGCAGCTGGGATTATATCTTTTCCTTCCGCTGCTGTATTGCTATAACGGTGAGGGCGGAAGCCGGAAGCCCTTTCATAAATGGTTTTTCTACGTCTTTTATCCCTTGCACCTGGCGGTGCTGTACGCAGTGAAACTGTGTATATAGAACTTGAGGCCAACCATTTCGGGATTTCAGAGATTTGGTTGGCCGCTTACTCGTTTTTCAGTTTGATGTTTAACCTCCGGGGCTAACCATATTCCGGTTTCTGCGGTTTGGCTGGATGGCCTCCGGGTACAGGGTTACTCTGCCGCTTCCGGCGCTTCCTCCGTTACATCCTTTAGCGTAAGGGTCTTCAGCTGCTTATCATTCACCTTCTTATATCCTACAAGGCGTGAAGCCTGGCGCTCAATGCAGCGCTCCATATAATTTCTTGCTTCTCTTGCATTCGCAAAATTCTCTTCATGGGACTCGGCCCGCTTCGTCAGATAACTCCGGATATAGTCCAAAGCGGCGTCGTCCGGCAAATATTCCTGCTTTTCGCACATGGAAAGGAAAATCTGGGTCAGCTCTTCTCCGGAATAATCTCTGAAGAAAATATTTTTATTGAACCGGGACTTGAGACCCGGATTGGAGGAAATAAATTCCTCCATTTTGTCGGTATAGCCGGCAACGATGACGATCAGATTTTCCCGTTCATCCTCCATCCGCTTCAGCAGCGTGTTAACCGCCTCCTGACCGAAATCCTTGGAGTCCTTGGAATCGGTCAGCGTATAGGCTTCATCGATAAAGAGGATTCCGCCCAGCGCGCTGTCGATCACCTCCGAGGTGAGGGTTGCGGTCTGGCCGATATAGCCGGCCACCAGGTTTGAACGGTCTACTTCCACAAGCTGTCCGCCGGAGACAACGCCCAACGCCTTGTAGATCTTGGCCAAAAGCCTTGCAACGGTGGTCTTGCCTGTTCCGGGATTACCGGAGAAAACCAGATGCAGGGTGATGGAGGGCTGCTTCATGTCTCTCTCTTCCCGCATTTTCCGGATCTTGATGAGGTTGATGAGGTTGGTCAGATCCTGCTTAACGGCATCCAGCCCAACCAGAGAGTTCAGCTCCTCCATCAGCTCATCCAGCGTCTGCTCCTTTTCAGCGGCGCCGGAGGAAACAGGCGCGCCCTTTCCGGTCTTTTTGATACTGGGCTTCGCAAGACCGGACTGGATCGCCTTCTTTCGGGCGCTCACGATCGTGCCTGCAGAGATCACATCTCCCGGCTTTCCGGTATTGTAAAGGCCGTACTGCTTCAGAAAATTATTCAGCATCAGGCTGTAGTTTGAAAGGTTGGCGATCTCGGAAACCGAGCTGCCGTTTATGGCCACAAATTCCGTGCCTGCATCCCCGATGGTATCGGCGATGATCCGGGAGATCGTTTTTCCGCTCGCCTGAAAGGCTGCGGTTCCGCTGAGATCCGCCTTGGCAAAGTAATTCAGTGATCGGGGAACGGTATTGATAAAATCCGGAGAAAGGCAGCGGTCGTACCGGAACTTAATGAACCGGTTCACATCCATAAAGAGGCCCAGATGGTCCGTGACAAAGGCAGCCTCCTTCGTGCCGTCGTTGCCGTCGGACTCATACAAAAATCCCAGAAACTGCAGGATGTCGAATTTCAGCATTTCCCGGAGAGATAGGGCGCCATTGGGAATGAGCCCGGGATTTCTGGCGGAGACATCGTCTGCCAGCCGGAAAGCCTCCTGTATTTTCATTTTGAGTTCATGATTCATCTATTATTTAACCTCCGTCGGTAATCTGTGTTTGCGCCGCTTTCTGATCGATTTATACAATGACAGGAAGAATGTGTAAAGCGAATCGTGTATCAGCATCCTTGTACAGTATAGTGTAAAAACAATAGAAATACAAGATTCTTCCCGTGGAAAGTCTGTGAAAAGCAGGATGTCTGAACCCGGGCTGCCGCCATAAAGACGGAAAATCAGGCTGACAATTCATTGACAAATAATCTTCTGTTCATTACAATGAAGGACGGATAAATCAGACGGTATATGAAATATATGATGTAAGAAACAGTTTCGGTCACTGGGGAGCGGGAGAATATGAGATTTCGTCCTTGCATTGATATTCATGACGGAAAGGTGAAACAGATTGTGGGCGGAAGCCTCCGGGACAGCGCCGGTGCCGTCACCAATTTCGAAACGGAGCAGTCGGCTGCGGATTTTGCCCGTCTGTACCGGGAGAGAGGCCTTTCCGGCGGTCATGTGATCCTGCTGAATCCCGCAGGTTCGCCGGAATATGAACTCGATTTGGCTGCGGCAAAGGCTGCATTTACCGCTTTTCCCGGCGGGCTGATGGCCGGCGGCGGCATTACGGCGGAGAATGCGGAGAGCTTTCTGGGACTTGGCGCGTCACATGTGATCGTGACCTCTTATGTTTTCCGGGATGGCCGGATCGACAGGGAGCGTCTGGGTAGGCTCATCTCGGCCGTGGGAAGGAACAGGCTCTGCCTCGATCTCAGCTGCCGGAAAAAGGGTGATGAGTATTATATCGTGACCGACCGCTGGCAGAAGTTTACGGATACTGTGCTCCGGAAGGAGACGCTGGAGGAGCTTTCCGGATGTGCGGATGAATTTCTGGTGCATGCCGTGGATGCGGAGGGAAAACGGTCCGGTGTGGACCGCAGGCTGATCCGGATCCTGGCGGAGGGAAGCCGGATTCCCGTTACCTATGCGGGCGGCGTCGGAGATTTCCGGGATCTTACCGCTGTGAAGGAAGAGGGCATGAACCGGGTGGATGTGACCATCGGCAGCGCGCTTTCTCTCTTCGGCGGAAGCCTTGAGCTGGATGAGGTGCTCAGGTATATGGCGGAGTGAATGTGCCCGTTTATGAACAGCTGTATGTAAAGAAACAAACGATCAGGGAAAGGAATTGCCATGAGAAAAAATGCAAAAAAATGTATGGCCCTTTTGATTTCGGCTTCCATGCTTTTTGCGGCGGCAGGCTGCGGTAAAAAGGATGAAGAGAAGAGTACGGGCGCCGGAAAGGAAGAAACCTCTTCGGTAGCGACAGGCGATGCCGAGGGTACCCAGGCGGCCACAGAGGCGGCGACCACCGAATGGACCGGTATTTCCGATGAGGAGGTTGCGGCGGAAGGCCCCTCGAAGGCACCGAAGGAAGTCGTGCAGATGGTGGATGGCTATGTGATGGTGGATCAGAATTTTGATGACGGCGGACTGGGAAACTTTGTGACCTACACCAATGGCGGAAGCTTTGATCTGACCAATACCGACGGTCAGCTGGATGCAGCTATCCACAGCGTGGGTGCGCTGGACTACGCCAACCAGATCTATTATGACGGCTTCACGCTGAGCGAGGGCTGTGTATATACCTACAGCTTTGATATCCGCAGCGATATCCCCCGGAAGGTGGAGTACCGTCTCCAGATCAACGGCGGCGATTACCATGCTTATACCGGTGATTATATCGATATCGGTCCGGAGGTGCTGAACTTCAAGGCCGACTTTACCATGGATATGGATTCCGACCCGGCTCCCCGTATCGTATTCAACATGGGCAAGATGGAGGATATGGCGTCGGATCCCGGCGAGCACCATATCTATATTGATAATGTCAAGCTGGAGGTTAAGGATGCCACCAACGCCCAGCAGGTCAAGGGTCTCCCGGACTATCCCGAGGTGAACGCCAGCCAGATCGGTTACCTGCCCGAAGATACCAAGACGGTTGTGGCAAAGTCCTCTCTGGTGGAGCGTTTCTCCGTTGTGAATACCGATACCGGAGAAACCGTATATGAGGGTCTTTTCGGAGATAAGATGTTCGATAAGGGCAGCAACATGCTCATCAAGAAGGGCGACTTCTCTGCAGTAACAGAGCCCGGTAATTACAAGGTTGTTTCTGCCCGCGGCGATACATATGAATTTAAGATCGGCGAGGGTATCTATGATGATATTTATAAAGAACTGGTGCTGATGATGTACCGTCAGCGCTGCGGCGTTGCGACAGACGCAGCTATCGCCGGCGACGCTTTTAAGCATGATGCCTGCCATACCGGCGAGGCTGAGGTTTATGATGCGGAAAAGGGCCCCACAGGCGAGAAGAAGGATGTGACCGGCGGCTGGCATGATGCCGGCGATTACGGCCGCTATGTAGTCAGCGGTGCGAAGACGGTTATGGATTTCCTGCTGGCTTACGAGGATTATGGAGTTGATGACGACGATCTGGGCATTCCCGAGAGCGGTAACGGCGTTGCGGACGTACTGGATGAGGCGCGTTTCGAGCTGGAGTGGATGCTGAAGATGCAGGACGAGGCCTCCGGCGGTGTTTATCACAAGGTAACCTGTCTGGTATTCCCGGAGACGGTTGGGCCGGAGAAGGAAACAGATCAGCTTTATCTTGCCCCCATTTCAACAGCGGCAACAGGAGACTTTGCAGCAGTTATGGCAAAGGCCTCCGTGATCTACAAGGATATCGATCCCGAGTTTGCGGCAACGTGTCTGGATGCGGCAAAGAAAGCCTGGGGATACATTGCGGATAAGAAAGATATGGACGGATATACGAACCCGGAAGAGATCGTTACCGGCGAATATCCGGACAAGAATACGGATGATGAGAAGTTCTGGGCAGCAGTTGAGCTTTATCTGGCAGGCGATACCTCTGTGAAGGATGCCGTAAAGAGCAGCTTCGGCACCCGCGTAAAGGTCGGACTTGGCTGGGCGGATGTCGGAACCTATGCGATGTACGATCTCGTGAAGGCGGATCCCGCCGATCTTTCGGATGTGACGGCGGAGGCTAAGGCCCGGATCCTTGAGGATGCAGACCAGATGATGGCCAAGGGCGACGAGGACGGCTATTATATGAGCCTTCTCATGAGCTATCCTTGGGGCAGCAACATGGTGGTTGCCGATAATGGTATTTCCCTTCTGATGGCTTACCGGATCACAGGCGATGAGAAATATAAGGTAAGGGCAAAGCAGCAGATGGATTATCTGCTGGGCGCCAATTCCATGGGGTATTGTTTCGTAACGGGCTTCGGCGCCATGTCCCCGAAGGATCCGCATCACAGGCCTTCACAGGTGGCCGGACAGGCTATGCCCGGTATGCTGGTCGGCGGACCCGATAACGCCTATGAGGATTCCTACGCAAAGGCGGTTATTTACGGGGAGCCTGCGGCAATGAGCTATGCGGACAATCAGCAGAGCTATTCGACAAATGAAGTGACGATCTACTGGAATTCGCCCCTCATTCTTCTGATGTCAGCCTTCAAGTAAAGGGAGCGGAAACAGCGTGAGCATTATTAAGAAATGGTTGGATAATAAAACCTTTCGTTATCTTCTGGCGGGAGGATGCACCACAATGGTCAATATGGTGGTGTTCTTCCTCTTGCGGACGGTAACGGATGTCGACAGAAATGTCTGCAATATCATAGCCGTGATCACGGCTATGATTTTTGCGTATTTGGTCAATAAGCTTTTTGTCTTCCGCTGGCATGTGAAAAACGCAGGCGAGCTGGCAAGAGAGATTTTCACCTTCTTCGGCGCAAGAGTTGTTTCCATGGCTGTGGAGGTTATGGGCTTTGCCTTTATGTGCGACACCTTCCGGCTGAACGAGCCCTTGTCCAAGGTGATGGTACAGTTTCTGGTCATTGTGCTGAATTATGTGTTCAGCAGTCTTTTTGTGTTCAGGGAAAAGAAAAATACGCCCCGCGAGGTTCTGGAGCAGAACTGGTCCTGGATGCTGGCCATGGCTCTTGTGGCGGTTTTCATGCTCGTTGTCATGCTGATCGGCCGTGTGGCGCCCTTCGGTGATAAATCCTTCTCCCTCATCGATTCCATACATCAATATGTGCCCTTCATGAGCGACTACCAGGAAAAGCTGAGGAACGAGGGAAGTCTTTTCTATACCTGGAACGTGGGGATGGGCATGAATTTCCAGTCCCTGATGCTGTATTACATGGCAAGTCCCCTGAATTTTCTTCTGCTTCTGGTGAGCCGGAAGGGAATCGTGGCTGCCTTCTCCATCATGGTTGCCCTGAAGATCGCTCTTTCTGCGGGCGCCTTCGGCTATTTCCTTTCCCGCAGGGGAAAGAAGACGCAGAATCATCTGCTGATCACGGCCTTTGCCGTGGCATATGCTCTGAATAATTACATGGTGGGATATAACTGGAACGTCAACTGGATGGACTGCATGGTGCTTTTCCCGCTGATCCTTCTCGGCTTCGACAGACTGATGCGGGGAGACAGTCCGAGGCTTTATGTTCTGGCTCTCTTCGGGTGTCTGTACTGTAATTATTATATTTCCTTCATGATCTGTATTTTCCTTGTGCTCTGGTTCTTTGCGGCCGACCACAGGAGTGTGAAGGATTTTTTCATGAACGGTATACGCTTTGCCTGGACCAGCCTTCTGGCGGCTGGCATGGCGGCGGTTTCGCTGGTCACGGCCTATATTGCCATCATGAAAACGGCGTCGGCCGGCACAAAGTTCCCCAAAAACGAAGTATATGGCAGTTATTTTGCCCAGTGGAAGCAGATGCTGATCATGCAGCGGCCCATAAACGCCCAGACCTTCGACGGCGGGGTTAACCTGTATGCCGGCACGATCCTGATCCTTCTCTTTTTCCTGTATATGACCTCCAGCCGGATCAAGCTGAAGGATAAGGTCCTGAAGGGGGCGATCGCCGCGCTTCTTCTGGTTTCCTTTAACACAACGAGACTGAATTTTATCTGGCATGGATTCCATGACCAGTATGGTATTCCGAACCGGTTTTCCTTCCTGTTTATCACCCTTTTGCTGATCATGGGCTACGAGGCTCTTACACGGCTGAAACGGGTGCACCTTGCCCGGATCATCATCGCGTCTGTTCTGGCTATTTCCTGGCCGGTAGTGTTGATGAAGAAAACGGATGTGACGGGCATGAAGAAAGCGGAGGTGGTCGCAGCGATTTCCGCCCTGATGATCTTTGCCTATGCGATCCTGGTGGTCGCCAGAAAGGAAAAGATTCTCCGGTTCCGCACAACCACCATTTTGATCGGTATCTTTTATATTGTCGAGGTGATGACAAATGCGGGCGTGGGCTTCTATCAGCGGGGTCTGTGCGATGCCGGCTATTATATGCAGCATGTGAACAGCATGATGAAGACGAAGGAAACCGTGGACGCCCGGAAGGCAGAGGAAAATATTCTGTTTGCCCGGGAGGAGCAGGCAAAGGCCATCATGCTTGACGAAAATACGCTGAATACCCTGCCGGGCATTGGTACCTTCTGTTCCACGGCAAGGGGAGAGATGGTGGAATCCATGGGAAGCCTGGGCTTCTACACCGGTGCCAATGAGTATCTCTATACCGGGGCGACTATGCTGACCAATGATATTTTTGGCGTGAGGTATATCTATAAGCGGGAGGGAGATTACTTCCCCGTGGACGGCTACCGGGAGGTGGAAACGGATTCACCGGTATCGGTTTATGAAAATACAGGAGCGCTGCCCATTGCGTTCGCCGTCAGGGAGGAGCTGAAGGACTGGAAGGTTTCCGGCATCCGCTCGGCTGATGTGCAGAACCGGTTTGCCATGCAGGCGGCCGGAACGGACAGCGTTTTTGAGGATATGCCCGTGGATTACCAGCTGAAGGGGGAAAACTGTGACGTGAATATTGCGGCCACAAGCTGGGAGGTCGTGAATTATCATGCGCAGTCCTCTGCAAAGATTGCTTTCACGGCGAGTTTTGCGGTGCCTGAGGCTGGAAGGTATTATGTCAATATCCGGGCCAATTACATGGAAAAGGTTGTGCTCAGGGTCAACAGCCGGGAGCTGGCAAACGGACGCTACTGGACCCAGATGTTCGATCTGGGCGAGCGGCAGAAGGGCGACGTTGTGGAGCTGGATATCCGGTTCGGCAGCGATTACAGCCCGTCAGGCAGCGTATCCCTCTATCTTTCCCGTGTGAATAAAGATAACCTTGCGGAGATGGAGAAACGGCTTTCTGCCGGCGGGATCCGTCTGGATGAATTTGACGACGGCTATCTTACCGGTACGGTAAAGGCAAATAAGGGCGATATCCTGTTCACCTCCATTCCTTATGATGAGGGCTGGAGCGTAAAGGTTAACGGAAAGAAAGCAAAAACCTTCAGACTTGGCGGTTCCTTCCTGGGAGTTGACCTTGAGGAGGGCGAGAATAAGATTGAAATGTTCTTCCGGCCGACCGGTTACTTTGGCGGCATGCTGATCACCATCTTTTCCTGGATGCTCTTTGTATTCATCCTGCGGAAGAGGAAGAAGCTGCTTGCTCTCAAGGCGGCCGGGGCTGGTGCGAACGAGTCTGCCGGGGCTGGTGCGAACGAGCCTGCCGGGGCTGGCGAGTCTATTGAGAGCGCAGCTATGGAAAGTGGGGTATTTTGAGAAAGACGTTGACCCGACAGGGGAAATGCGGTAGAATGGTAAAAGGGAAAAAAGCCCATGTTTTGGAAAAATAACATGGCATATAAACAATATCTTGTAGTAAGGGGTGTGCAATGGACAAACTGAAAGAAATGGACAGTCAAAAGCTTGCCATACTTGCGGCCGGCGCTATCGCCGTTCTTGGGCTGGTGGGGATCCTTGCGGGCAATACCGTGGTCGGGATCATCATGCTGCTCCTGCAGGTTGCGGTTGCGTTTCTGTTCATCACGGCAAATGCAGATCAGGAAAAAAGGGGAAACTCCAAGGCAGACAAGTATCGTAAGCTTTTCATGAACCTCCCCATCGGTTTTGCACAGGCCAGGATCATGACAGATCCGACCGGCGAGGTTACCGGCTATCAGATGGTGGATGCCAACGAGACCTTCGGAACCTACTTCAATCTGGATCGCGAGGAATTTATCGACAAAGTTCTCGGCTCCAGTAATATCGAGGTTCTGCAGGACATCAACGCATGGTTCAAGGCATACAATACCTCCGGCACAAAGCAGGGAGATATCATGGATGTCGAGATCACCATGGAAAAGCTGGCCAAGACCTTCAATACCGTTATGTATAAGTCTGAGGCGGATTACATCAACATGGTAGTCATCGATGTGACCAACCAGAAGGAAACCGAACAGAAGCTTTCCAAGGCGATCGATGATGCCAATGCGGCATACAGGACGCAGGCTGAATTCCTGGCTAATATGAGCCATGAGATCCGGACGCCTATCAATGGTATCCTGGGTATGGTTCAGCTGACGCTGATGGCAGATGACCTACAGGCAGATTACCGCGACAACCTGATCACGGCAAAGAACTGTGCAGACAACCTGCTTCGTCTGATCAATGATATTCTGGATATCAGCAAGCTGGAGGCCGGTAAATATAAGATCAAAGAAGAAACAACGGATATCCGCTCTGCCATTGAAGAAACCGTGGCGGCGCATGTTCCGGCAGCTGACGGAAAGGGCATCGGCCTGGATCTCAGCTTCGGCAATAATATTCCCAAGCTGGTTAAGGCAGACGGACAGCGGATCCAGCAGATTCTGAACTGCCTGCTTTCCAACGCGATCAAGTTTACCTCCGACGGCGGCGTAAGAGTAAAGGTTGCGGCAATCGATGATACAGCAGATACCATCCGCCTCAGGATTGCTGTTGCGGATACCGGTATTGGTATCTCCGAAGCGAACATGGGCAAGCTTTTTGTACGGTTCTCCCAGGTGGACGGTTCGGACACAAGAAAGTACGGCGGAAGCGGTCTGGGACTTGTTATTTCCAAGCAGATCACCGAGCTGATGCAGGGTACCATTTCCGTGCAGAGTAAGGAAGGAATCGGCTCCACCTTCATTGCGGAGATTCCGCTGAAGATCGTGAAGGCAGCGGAGGCGGCTGAGGTGAAGGAAGAAAAGAAGGATCCGGCGGCTTACTCCATCAATAATGCAAACGGCAAGAACGCGCGTATCCTCGTGGCTGAGGATGAACCGGTGAACCAGCAGGTGATCGGCAAGCTTCTGGGTATGGCCGGCTTCTCCTACGATATTGCGGAGAACGGTGAAAAGGCTGTTCAGCTTTACAAGGATAAGAAGTATGATGCGGCGCTCTTCGATGTGCAGATGCCCGTCATGGACGGTATTGCGGCTACGCAGGAAATCCGGAAGATCGAGGCAGCTATGCATAGCCGCCGTCTTCCCATTATTGCGGTTACGGCAAGAGCCATGTTCGGGGATAAGGAGCGGATCATGCAGAACCAGCTGGATGATTATATCGCCAAGCCCTATAACCTGAATACGGTTGTGGATACTCTGAACAAGTATATCAATAAGGATTGACAATCTGCACAAACGTTTTCGTCGGATTTAACAAAAAAAGACGGATCTGGCAGCGGAAAACCCGGTTTTCCGCTGCTTTTTTTATTGCCTGAGAGGAAACCGGAAAGGTGGGGAATTGTACAGGGGAACCGTCGGAGCACAAGGTAAAGGGAGAATGCCGGAGAAGCAAAGCTCTATTTTGTGGGACAGGAGGAAACCGGAGGAAAATGACGGATGGAGCGCAAGAAGCGAATGCGCAACAGATGTATGCACCGGTTTTCTTTTTTTGCAGCGCGTCATGTGCTACCGTTGAGTTGTCGGGAGAGAGGCGGCAGGGATAAACGCAGGAGATAGGAGATGCGGGGATTGGGAATCGGAATCTGTGACAGAGACAGAGAATATGCATATGGCGTAATGCAGTACATGAACAGAAGACGTGACTTGATGGTGCAGTGCTGTGCATTTACCGGAATGGAGGCAGTCCGGGCGGCCATCCGGGAAAAGCATCTGGATCTGATCCTGACCGGAGATTTATCTCAGACAGAGGCCTGCGAGGAAGGCTATTTTTTGGACCGGGTGCCGTGCCTCTTTCTCTCACCCCTGCCGGAGCCGGGAAGGGGGGCTGTTTTTAAATATCAGTCCCTTCCCGCTCTGGTTCATGAGGTAATGCGCTTCCTTTTGAAGGATCCGTATCCTGACGACCGGGAATGCCGGTTTGCAGTAGTTTTTTCACCGGTCGGGAGGTGCGGAAAGACCCGGTTTGCCAAAGCGTACGCGACCGCAGCAGGGGGACTTTATGTCGGGATGGAGGATTTTTCCGGCGGGAGCGGGACGGAGCTTCTATATCTGCTGAAAAACGGAATGACCGGCCCGGAGCGTCTGGGCGAACTGATCCGGAAAGAGGAGGGCTACAGTGCCCTTCTCAGCTCAGGGGTTCAGTTTGATATCCGCTGTCTCAGCCGGGAGGACATTGAACATCTGAATGAACAGCTGAGAGAGATCGGAAGCTATGGCCGGGTGGTGTATGATCTGGGAGCGGCGGCGCCGGAAATGCCGGCGATCCTTTCTCTGTTCGATGTGATCTACATGCCGGTACTGGAGGATCCGGTATCCATGGCGAAGAAGGAGCAGTTTTGCCGTGTTCTCCGGGATATGGGACTTACGGACGTGCTGCTGAAGCTTCGGGAGCTTCGTCTTCCGGATTCGGATGAGCATGGGGAGGAAATGAAAAGAGCAGCGAAGGAAGCGCTTGAGGAGGAAGCCGGGTTTGGAGGACAGGAAGGAAAAATGGAAGAAGATCTGTCTCGACCGGCTGGATCTTTCGGGTGAGATCCGGGATGCGGATGTACAGAGGGAAATTGACCGGTGCATTCTGGAGGATTCGCAGGATGTTTATATTCCGCTCCGGGAAAAATGCCGGATAAGGACGGAGCTCTTTCATGCGATCCGCCGGTACGGGCTGGTATCTGAGCTCCTGGAGGATGAGGAAGTAACGGAAGTCATGATCAACGGGCCGGACCACATCTTTGTGGAGAAGGGCGGCCGGATCAGCCGGGTAGACCGCCGCTTTGAAAGTGGAGAAAGGCTCATGACAGTGATCCAGCAGATTGTATCCGGCGCAAACCGTGCGGTGAATGCTGCAAATCCCATTGTGGACGCCATTCTTCCGGATGGAAGCCGCGTAAATGTAGTTTTGGAAGGGGTATCATGTGACGGCTCGGCCGTGACCATCCGGAAGTTTTCGGAAAAAGGTGTGACCATGAAGCATCTGATCGAATGGGGTTCGATCGATCCGGCGCCCGCAGCCCTCCTGGAAAAGCTTGTGGCTGCCGGATACAACATCTTTGTTTCGGGTGGAACGGGTGCGGGGAAAACCACCTTTCTCAACGCTCTGGCCGGCTTTATTCCGGAGGATGAGCGGGTGATCACCATTGAGGATTCTGCGGAGCTGAGACTGCGGAGTGTGCATGACCTGGTGCGTCTGGAGGCCCGGAATGCAAACGTGGAAGGGAAAAACCAGATCACCATCAGAGACCTGATCCGCACCAGCCTCCGGATGAGGCCGGACCGGATCATTGTGGGCGAGGTCCGGGACGCGGCTGCGCTGGATATGCTGACAGCCATGAATACGGGACATGACGGCAGCCTTTCCACGGGCCATGCCAACTCGGTGAAGGATATGCTTCTCCGGTTGGAAACCATGGTGCTTATGGCGGAATCGGGCCTTCCGCTCAGGGCTATCCGGCAGCAGATCGCTTCTGCACTTGACCTGATCGTACACCTCGGCCGGCTCAGGGACAGGTCGAGAAGGGTGCTTGAAATCAGCGAGATTGACGGAATGGAAGGAGAGGAGATCGGAGTGAGGACATTATACAGATTTGAGGAAACAGGAGAGGAAAACGGAAGGGTACTGGGGGAGATGCGGAAGTTCAGGGACCTTCGGAATGTGGAGAAGCTGGGCCGTGCCGGACTTCTAAGGGTCGTCAGGGAGGAGGGGCTTTTTAACGAGAAGCTGCAGCCAGGAAGTATAGGGGAGCAGGTGGTGTGAAACCGGCCGTTATTGGCATCCTGATCGGCTGCGCTGCTGCTTTCCTTTTCTACCGGGGTCTCCCGGGTCTGATTCCCGGAGCACTGACAGCTGTGTACGTGTTCTGCTCCGGAAGAAAAAGGCAGAAGGAAAAGAAGAGGATGGAAAGGCTGGAAGACTTCCGGAATCTGATTACGGCTCTTTCCGGAGCGCTGGCTGGGGGCGGGAGCCTCAGCCATGCCTTTCGCGAGGCGGAGCGAGACCTGGGCTTTCTCTATGAACCCAGGGCGGAAATCCGGCAGGTTCTTTCGGCAATTGAAAAAAGACAGACCCTCGGGGAAACCTTTTCCGAAGCCTTCCGGGAATATGCAGAAAAAAGCGGCCTATCGGAAATCCGGGATTTTGCGGAAATGCTGGAGCTTGCGGAGGAAACGGGAGGCGATGTGATCCGTATCATCCGCGGAACGGTGGAAAAGATCGTGACAAAGATCGAGCTAAGGCTGGAAGTGGAAAGGATGGTGGCAGCGAAACGTCTTGAGCAGAAGGTGATGACGATGATGCCTGCCGGAATCCTTTTCTTCCTGATGATGACCATGCCCGATTTTACCGCGGCTCTCTACAACACGCCGGGCGGCAGGATCATTATGTCAGCCGCACTCATACTCAATATTCTGGCGGACTTCTGGGGTGAGCATATTGTGGAGCAGGCTGCAGATTAGGGCTTTCGTGGAAGAACTGGCCGGAAGGAGGGATGCAGGGGAATGCAAGTGCAGTTCTTTGCAGAAGAATACTGGGAAGTACTAGGGAAAGATGAGCCGGGATACAGGAAGAAGTATGTACGAAAGAAATAATCCGAAAAAACAGAAGAATGCGCAGAGTAGAAGATTTAAAAGCAAGGGGCGCGGAAAATATAAGAATAAGCCTTCGGGAAAGATAACGGAGGCGTTGGTGCATCATGTTCCGGTAAAATGGCGGATGGCTCTGGCGGGATTGATCCGGAAGGGAAGGCCGCTCAATATTTCGCAGCTCATGGGTGAAACAGAAGAGGAGCTTCGGAGGCTGATCAGTCTGGGGACGAAGCTTCTCACTCTCGCCATTCTCCTCCTGATGGGAGGCATATTCCTTTCCGACGGAAGCCGGAGAGAAAGCAGGGAAATCAGCCGGTCTTCTGACGGTGAAACCCTGCGGATCCCTCTGGTTCTCCGGGAGGGAGAGGAAAAACATCGAATGATTCTGGAAATCGGGCCGGAGGAGTATACGGATGAAGAGCTGTTTGCACTGGCAGAGAGGGAATTCGCCAAACTGGAGGAAAGGATGCGGGGGGAGAATCCCGGGCTTCGGGAAATCAGCACAGATCTTACGCTCCCGCTGAAAACGGAGGAGGGAAAGCTTGAAATCTCCTGGCAGTCCTCCGATCCGGAAATTCTGAACAGGAAGGGAGAGGTCAGCCGGGATGCACTGACAGAGCCTCGGATCGTCATCCTAACAGCCTCCGTAAATGCCGGGGAACGGCAGGTGAAAAAGGAATTCTCCTGCAGAGTGCTTCCTCGGGAAAGAGCCTTCTGGGAAAAGGCAAAGGACGATCTCAGACAAATGGAGGAGGCAGGACGGACAGAGCCGGCTTTTACTCTTCCGGAATCGGTGAACGGCATATCGGTGGAAAGAGAAGAAAAAAGAGAGCCGGACAGGTTGGCAGTGTCTGTGCTTGTGATTTTCAGTATTGTGGTGCTTCCGGTTGCTTTTCGTATCCTTGCCATCAGGCGGGAGGGAGAAAGGCGAAGGGATGAAATGAAGGATGGTTATTTCCGGTTTGTTAACCAGCTGTCTCTATATCTGGGAGCCGGGTTACCGGTGACGGAATCGCTGAGAAGGTTTTCCGTTTCATGCAGGGAAAAGAGTCTGAGAGAAGAAACGGTTTTTACGCTGAACCGTATACGCTCCGGCTGGTCTGAGCCGGAGGCGCTGACTGAGCTCGGCAGAAATATCGGACTCCCGGAATACCGGAAGGTACTGGCTCTGGTCAGTCAGAATCTGTATCACGGATCCCATCAGCTTCTTATGCTCCTCAGCGAAGAAGAGCAGGAGGCCGTAAATATAAAAAAGGAGCGCACGAGGAAAAAGGGAGAAGAGGCATCCGAAAAGCTGCTTTTGCCAACGGGATTACTTCTCCTGACAGTGATCGGTATCGTGGTGTACCCGGCTCTGGTGGGCATGTAACGCGAAAAGACATGCCTCCCGGTGCCGGAGAAAGGAGAGCGTATGGAAGAGAAAAAAGAAATGTGTCCGATGAAAAAAAAGAGAAGCTTCTGTGGGAAGCGGGATGACAGCGGAGTTGCAGTGATCGAGATCATCCTGATCCTGGTTGTGCTCATCGCGCTTGTGGTGATCTTTAAGGAGCAGGCGCTGAACCTGGTACAGAAAATCTGGAATTCCGTAACCGGAGGAGCCGGAAAGGTGACGAATTGAGATGGGAGGTGACCGTGTGCGATGAACAGGGGAAATAAGGGATATGCAGCAATCTTTCTTCTGCTGATCGTATCGGTACTTCTTCTCGTATTTTCCTGGCTTGTGCGGGCGCTGGAACAGCGGGAGGAGGAGGCTGAGGCTGCCGGATGTCTGGCTACGGCCGTGTCCGGCGTAAAGGCGGAATACAACCGGTATATTTTTGACCGTTATCACATCCTCCTGCTGGATACCGGCTTTGGCGGCCGGGGGAGGGGTGAGATTGAAAATCTGATCCGGATAAGTATGGAGGAAAACAGCAATTTTGATATAGGCGAGGTTGCCCTCACAGAGGTCCGGTATCTGGGAGAAGATAGCTGTGCGGAGCTGAAAAGGCAGATCGGTGAAGCGGTTATATATCTGGGCTTGGAATCGGCAGCGGACGAACTGAAAGGGAAAACGCAGGGAAAGGATACGCCGGTTTCCGAGGCAGAGATGGATCGGCTGGAAGCAGAAACCAGCGGCGAGGATACAGATGTTACAGATGATGGGGGAACGGGTCAGAATCCCGGGAATAGTTATGCGGGCTATGAGAATGAGCAAAGAGATGCTTCCGGAGAAAACCCCGCAGCCGGAACGCCGGGCTCTGTCGGAAAGGCAGAGGGAAAAGGAAAAAAGAAGGATCCGAGAAAAGCCATACGGAAGATTACACCGGCCGGACTCGCATTTCTTCTGCTTCCGGAAAATGCACATTTCAGTGAGGCTGAGGTTCCTTTTGCCGAGGTTCCCTCGAAGGGGATTGTCATTGACGACGGTCTGCAGGTGGACAGCAGCTTTAAGAAGTTCTCCGGTTTAAGGAAATCGGTGACGTCGGGAAACGGTTGGAGCCGCGCACTGGTGGATAATGCGGCAACGCTCGTATATGCGGGCAAGGTGTTTCGGTGCCTGACCGATCCGGCGGATGAAGGAGAGCAGTCTGTCCTTAACCTGGAGATGGAGTATCTGGTCTGCGGCTGCAGGTCAGATGCGGAAAATTATAAGAAAACTGTCCGGAAGCTGATTGCCCTCAGAACAGGCGTGAACTTTGCCTGTCTCCTGACGGATCAGGTCAGGATGGCTGAGGTGAAGGGCATCGCCATGTCCGTTACGGTGCTGACTCCCTATCTGTATCCCCTGGTGAAATATCTGATCGCCGGATGCTGGGCTTACGGGGAAAGTGCGGCGGATGTTTACCTTCTTCTCAGAGGAAAGAAGCTGAATCTCGTTAAAACCCATGCCACATGGAGAACGGATATCAGTAAGCTCCTCAGGTTTTCTTCGCTGGAGAATGAAGAGGGGGATGCCGGGGGGCTGACCTACAGGGAATACCTGATGATCCTGATGGCCTTTCATACAGATCAGCTTTGCCTGCGCATGCTGGATATCATGCAGATCAATGCATGTCAGGAGGATGTTCCGGGCGGCGACCCGACCATGAGGATGAGGAATGCGGTAACTGCTTTCGGTGTGGATGCCGAAATCAGGCTTTCGGATGAAACGGTATATCTTCACGAGGAGGGCGGCTACTGACCGGCCTGAGGCAGGCGAATGGAAGGCGTGAGGAAATGATATGTGGATAAAAATGGTTTCAGTCGTACAGATCATAACAAAAGTCCTCTCCGGGGCGGAAGCGAATAGAGACCATTTTTTGCAGGAACGCCGGAAGGACCGGGGCGCTGTAACGTTGGAAGCCGCACTGGCCCTGCCGGTTTTTCTGTTCCTTATGACATTTTTTGTCCTTTTGCTGGAGGTGCGGGCAGCGGAATCGGACGCCCGGAAAGCTCTCCGGGAAACAGCAGAATATATGGCGGAATATATGTATCTTGCTGACCTGTCCCCGGAAATGGCAGGAGTCTCTCCGGCTATGTGCCTTGCCCGGTACTATGCTTATCTGGATGAGCCGGACAGGACGAACAGCTACATTCCTGTTGTTTCTTTTATGGGCTCCCGCCTTCCGGACAGCGATGGCTATGTGGTCCTGGAGGCGGAGCTTCTGATCCGGGTGGAGCTTCCCTTTTTCGGCAGTTATCAGAGAACCGAGAAGGTAAAAATAAGGCAGAAGGGTTACACCGGCAGGTCGCCTGAGGATAACCGGAGCGTTCCCTCGGATGCGGAATATGTATACGTGGCGGAGAACGGGGTGGTTTACCATACGGACAGAAACTGCACCTATATTTCGCTGCATCCTTCTGTAAGCAGCCTGCCGGCAGCGCAGAAGGAAGGATATGCGGCATGCAGATATTGCGGGGCGAACGCTTCGGGAACTGTTTTTATCACGGCTGAAGGGGAGGCATACCACTCCTCCCCCTATTGTTCGCGCCTGAAAAGAACAGTGTACCGGAGAAAAAAATCGGAGGTAGACCTTCCTCCATGTTCCAAGTGCAGATAGGGGGAATTGTCGGCAATCGGAGCTTTTTCCGTTCGGGAATTCCAAGCCCCTGGTGCAGATAGGGGTCATTTATGGAAAAAAGGAGTTCGAGAGTGGGTGAGAGGGAAGTGCGAGAGAATCGGCCGGGAAGAAGGAATAACAGAGGATTCATGACAATCGAGGCTTGTGTGATCGTCCCGGTACTTGTTTCCGCCAGTTTTTTTATCCTCCTTATTCTGCTGCAGTTTTTCAGGAGGAATGCCATACAGCAGGCGGCACTGCAGCAGATTTATCTGATCACCCTCAGGGCTGAAGAGGAAAAATCATCCGGGGAGCAGATTGCTGAGCGGCTATCGGCGGATGGTGCGTTTGCTGATGAACTTCCCGGGGAAAGCGGCCTTAAAGCAGAGGATGAGGCACTGAGAGTTAAGGTCACTGGCGAGTTGGAACTGATTTCAGAGGATACGGTCATGGTGACGAGAGAGGTGCGTTGCTGCACCGGCAGACTGAGGAGATGGCAGCTATATGGTGATATTACAGAAAGATAGGGGCGGAATCCGGGGGCTGGAAATTTCAGATCTGCCTGAGACAGCAGAATATCTTCCCTTTATGCTGGCCTACTGCCGGCTGCCTTTTCTGCCGGAGCGGGAAATCGGAGAGATGGATAATGAGCTCCATATCTTTTATCACCTGAACGGGCTTCTTCCGATCAGAGATGTCTGGGAGGGGAAAAATCCGGATATGCGTAAGTGGGATCAGCTTTTTTTCGCCCTGCGTTCGGCGGTGGAACAGCTCGCCGGGTATATGCTTCTTCCGGAACATCTGCTCCTTCATCCGGCATATGTGTTTACCTCTGCTCAGGGGAATTATTATTTTCTGTATGTTCCCGGGCTGGAGGGGAGTTTTGAGGAACATTTAAGAGAGTTTTGCCAGCAGCTTCTCCGGCTTTTCAGGAGCGGAGACAGGATAGCGCTCAGGAACCTGTTTCAGCATGCTTCTCCGCTTCTCCGGGAACCCGGGCGCTTTATGGAAATGGATTTTTCGGGAAAGTCTGCGGAAGAGCATGAGAATGTAGTTGAGGAAAATGGTCCCCTTCTCCTTCCCGGTCCTGTGAACAGTGAATACGCCCGGAGAGAGGGTGGAAGGCTGTTCCGCAGAAGAAAGAAAAATGCATCGGAAAAACGTAAGCTGTTTTTCTCCGGGAGGGAGAGGCTGCGGAATATAATGCTGGATTCAGCGGCGGGGGATGACCGGCAGGATGAAAAACAGGAAGTGCTTCCTGCCGGCCCGGAGTATCGGCTGCCGAAGGAGGATGGGTTGACCGTCGGGACGGGAATACTGACTTCAGCTCCCCGGCGGACGGTAACTCGTCTGGTGCCGGCTGACACCGGCTGGGTACAGGAAATCCGGATCGGTGAAGGAACAGGTACTCTGGGAAGACAGAAAGACTGCTGCAGGTATGTTCTTCAGGCACCGGGAGTAAGCCGGGAACACGCCGAGCTGAGAAGGGAGGGAAGAGGAGTATGGATCATGGATATGGGCTCTACCAACGGAACCTTTATCAATGCGAAAAGGCTGATCGAAGGAAGGGAGGTGCCGCTCCATCCGGGTGACGAGGTCTGCTTTGCCAATATCATGTTCACCTGTGAATAAGAATCCTGTAAGGAACAGGAAGGATACAGGACGGAAGACCGCGTTGGAGACCTGCGCGAAAAGAACGGGCAGCGGAAAAATGGGATAATTGAAATAAAGAGAGGAAAGGGGAACTGACAGAATGAAGTGGAAAAAGAAAACGGTAGTTTGGATTCTGGTGCTGGGCATTTTGCTTTCGTTGGTACCGGAAATCCGTTCCTCGGCAGGGGATCAGAGTACGGCGGTTGAGGAGGTTTCTGAGCCGGGCAATCCCGGGGAAAGTGCGCAAATGGAGAATTCGCCCATGGAAAGCGCGCCCGGAGAGGTCAGAAACGAGGAAGGAACGAATATAGAAATCGTGCCCATGGGAAATGCAGCGGGAGAAGATGGAAAATGGGAAAATGCCCCTGCCTCTGAAGATGATATGAATCCGGAAAGAATAAAAGGGGATAGAGACGCAGAAGGGCAGGAAGAAGAACAAATAGAAAAACAGAATGAGCAGGCCCTTGAGGTGGCGAAGCCGGCCGGAGAAGAGAAAACAGCTGACGATGGGAACGAGGAAAATGCGAAGCCGGAGCTGATCAGCGCTGCGGAGGATGAATTCCTCTATTGGGCGTCGGCCACAACGGAGGTTTATGCGGCGGGGGTTTCTTCGAACGGAAATCACGAGTATAAGTCTGATGATTTTCCTTATCCTCTGTATTGTGTTTCGCCCTCCAGGTGGGGGCCGCACCATTCCGATGTCGTGGAAACCTATTACTGCAACAATTGGGTTGAAGCGAGCTTTTCCTTTCCGCTGACGGTGACAGTGGATGGAGAATTGGTGGATGTCCGGAATATCGTTTACTATTACCAGAACAATCGTGACGGACTGAATTTCGGGATTGGCGGAGACTATTATCAGCAGGCGCATTTTGATATGGCCTATTTTTTGAATCTGATCGGAAAGAATGAGCCTGAGGATGTGTACGATTATGCGCTTTGGAATGAAGAGGCCAGAGGTGGTGTAATCGGCGGTGTTGGCGAGGCGGATATCCGCGGACGACTGATCGAATACAGCAAAAGAGGCGGTGCGCTGATCAGGGAAAAGGAGGATCAGGGTGCGGAAACGATCGTGAATATGTATGTCATGAAAACGCCGGGAACATACGTGGATGATTACGGGCGCCGCGTAAGATATCAGGATCTGATCACTTATGAAATCGGATACCGGTTTTATTCGGATGTGTACCTCAGCATAAAGAAATCCTCCGCAGATCGGAGCTACAGTCCGTCTATGGAGAATATCTCCTATCAGGTAATCGATAACTACGGCAATGTTTTCATGACCTTCGTGCTGGATCAGCAGGGATATGCCAAAAAGGTGGAACCTTCTTCGAAGTGGACAAATACCAGCTATGTTTTTATCGGGCAGGAGAACCGGATTATTGATAATCGCACCGTTGCGGCGGCGCATATCCGCCGTACGAATACAAATGAGGGCATACCGGCGGGCGCGCTGCTCCTGCGGGAGGTGTCCTCCAATGAAAACTATACCATGACCGAGGGGAAAACGGCGGTGCCGGCAATCCGGCATAAGGCCATGCAGCTGCTTAGCGTGGATACCAACAAAAATCTGGAGGATAAGCCCTATTACAGTGTGGGCATCTATAAACATGATGAGAAGAATAAGCCTGTCACGGCAACCTTTGATATTTACGGAACCAATACGAAGGATCCGGTGGACGGAAATGGGATGGTGACCGCAAGGAGTTGCGTGAAGCTGTTTTCCGGGAAAAGCGAAAACGGTTATTTGAGGAAGGATGTTACCGGATACTACAATCCGAAGGAAGGTAACGTGACGGGGAAATACCGGTATTTTTTTGCTGTGGAAACGGCAACGGATGATGCGCATGAAGTATCCGTCAAGGCGAGGAATCTCCCGGTTTACAAGGGCAAAACCATACCCGACCGGGAATGCGTGGACTGGGTGAATTATATCCATTATCCGGAAAGAGGAAATATTCGGCTTGAAAAATCAGAGACCGCAGATGATCGTCCCATGGAGGGGGTGAAGTTTGAAATAAAAAACCTGAAAACGGGAGAGGCGCATATTCTCTATACGGATGCTGAGGGAAGGCTCTCTACAGAGGCGGAGGCGTACACCGACAGGGTGAATTATTATGATCGAGGTGCCTACGATGGCTTGCCGAATGAAGTCTGGTTCCGCCGGACAGAGGACGGAAAGGAATGGAATCCGGAAAATGACCGCAGCGGGAAACCCCAGGGTGCGCTCCCCGCGGGAACGTACCGGGTGACCGAACTTGCCTGCGAGGTAAATACAGGCTTTCAGCTTCATCCTCCTGTGGATGTGGAGGTGAAGGAAGGAAGCACGGCCGTTATTGTAGACCGGAACGGAAAATTCTATAATGTGCCTCTTCCGGAAATCCGGACCAGCGCTGCGCGGGGAGAAGCCGGGGAGGATGGAGCGGTAAACGGTACATCCGTCAAGGTCATTCCTGCTGCGCCGGGACAGACGATCGTGGATACGGTCTCCTACATCAATCTCAGAGCGGATACTACCTACACCCTTATGGCTGAGCTGATGCTGAAGGAAGAGGATGGAAGTGTTTCTGCCTTCACGGATCCGGAAGGGAATCCGGTGAGAGGAAGCAGGGTATTTCATACCGGGACGGATTATGACAAATCAGAATTTGCCGTAAGCGGTGAGGAAGTGGTATATCTGGAAAATCTGGATCTCAGCCGGATGCAGGGAAGAAGTCTTGTGGTGTTTGAACGGCTTTACCTTGGAGAGGTTACACCGGAAGCTGCAGAGGAAGGCGAATTTGAAACTTGTTATCCGGACAGCAGCGCAGAGTTTCCGCTCTGTCACGAGGATGCAGAGGATACGGATCAGACAGTTTATGTGCCGGAAATCCGGACAACAGCAAAGGGTACGGATGGCGGTCATGAACTGCTGGGCAGCGCCGGAGACTTCTCGGATGTAGTGGAATACCGTAATCTTCAGCCGGAAACCGAATACATCCTGCGCGGAATCATTATGGACAGGGAAACCGGTGAGCCGCTTCTCTTGAAGGGAGAACAGGTTGTAGGGGAAATGGCGTTTGTTACGGAAAATGCCGGTGCTGAAGAGAAAAGTAATCTGGCAGACGGAACGGCTGAGCTTCCATTCATTTTGCCGGAGGGGGCAGAGAGTGAACTGGCCGGAAAGACCATCACTGTTTTTGAAACGCTTTATGAAATAAATAAAGGGAAGGAAGAGGAAATCCTGATCGCGGTGCATCATGACCTGATGGATGAAGGACAGACGCTCACCGTTCCTGCGATTGCCACGAGTCTGACCGACCAGAAAACCGGAAGCCATACGGCCTATCCGGAAAAGGTTACGCTGGTTGACGGGGTCAGCTACCGGAATCTTCGTCCGGGCAGGGAATACCTGATGATGGGTAAACTGGTGAAGAAGGAAAACGGTGAACCGTTATTGGATAAAGATGGCGGGGAAATCTCAGGTATGACAGCATTTACCGCTTCAGAAACCGGTGATGGCGAGGTGGAGATCACCTTTACCTTTGATGCGGAGCTTCTTAAGCTGGACGGAGAGAGCGTCGTGGCTTTTGAGGAATGCATTCCGTCCGGGGGAGAGCTGCCGGTGGCTGTCCATGCTGATCTCTCCGATGAGGAGCAGACTGTCCGTTTTGAAAAGCCGGAGCCGAAGGTAAGCCCGGGCGGCCCGGAACCGAAAAAACAGGAAAAACCGGAAGAACCGGAAAAAACCAGTCTGGTGGAGGAAAAGCCGGAAAAGAATGTAAAAAAGACGGAAACGCCGAAGACTGGTGACAGGATTTTGCTTCTTCCTCTTGTGGCGGTCTTCCTTCTTTCCGCGGCGGGCTGTCTTGTTGTCGCCGGCCTTGAGCGGAAGAAAAAACGAAGGGAGTAAGCGGGCACAAACGGGGAACAATGCGGGCACAAAACAGGGAACAGATGCTTTGCAAAATAAAAGGAAAGTGTTATAGTATTAGCACGGCGCCGGAAGGCGTTCGTGCTATTCCCGCATTGATGATTCGGCAGGAGGAAACCGGAATGGGTGAGAAAATAGCAGATGTTATGCATGAGATCACAAATAATATTCTACAGGATTTTGAAAAAGAAAGAGCCATCGACAAAATGGAGGTATTCAGTCAGCCGGACAGAGAGGTTGTTGTCGGACTGATCCGTAAGCTTCACCGGATCGTTTTTCCGGGATATTTTATTGACAGGACATACCGGATCTATAACGTCAGTACCATGGTCTCGGCGCTCACGGAGGATGTGGCCTTCAATCTGAACCGCCAGATTGCCCTTGCCCTCCGGTTTGATCCCGAGCTGGCGGACGAAAGCGACCTTGCGCTGGCAGAGCTGGCAGAGGATAAGACAGTACGCTTCATGCGCGAAATTCCTACGATCAGGGAATATCTGGACACGGATGTGGAAGCCCTGTTTCAGGGAGATCCGGCTGCGGAGAGCAAGGACGCCATTATCATGTCTTACCCGGGACTTTATGCGATATCCGTACAGCGGTTTGCACATGTCCTGTATCAGCTTCGTGTCCCGATCATTCCACGCATCCTGACAGAGCATGCGCACTCCAAGACAGGAATCGATATCAACCCCGGTGCATCAATTGGCAAGTATTTCTTTATCGATCACGGAACCGGCATAGTGATCGGTGAGACTACAGAGATTGGAGAGCATGTGAAGGTCTATCAGGGCGTAACACTCGGTGCGCTTTCTACAAGAGGCGGCAGGACGCTTGTCAGCAAAAAAAGGCACCCCACCATTGAGGATAGTGTCACAATCTATTCCGGAGCGTCCATTCTGGGCGGCGATACGGTGATCGGAAAAAATGCGGTGATCGGCGGTAACGTTTTCCTGACCCACTCAGTTCCGGCAAATTCCAAGATTTATGTAAAAAATCAGGAGCTGAATTTTGACGGGGATTTCTTCGGACCAGACGATTACGTGATCTGACCGATAGTACACCGATTCTTAAATAACCGGATCAAATGCTTGCCTGCTTAAGCTGAGTTGTTTCCCTTGATTTTTGATAGGAAAGACCTTATACTTAAGGTTTGAGAGGGATTGTTCAGGGGTGTGCCGGAAGGAAGGAATAATGGCATCTGAAAAGAAGTTACAAGATGGAGCAAAGAAGGAAAAAGCGGGTTTTCGCGGGTTTTTGAAGAGAAAGGATATTGAGATCTCGTTAAGAAGATACGGGATTGACGCCCTCGGCGCAATGGCGCAGGGCCTTTTCTGTTCTCTTCTCATCGGAACGATACTGAATACGATCGGTACGCAATTTCATATCGGTTTTCTGACAAAAACAGTAGCCACGATAGCCGGGACGGACTATACCGTCGGCGGACTGGCTTCTGCCATGAGCGGGCCGGCTATGGCCGTTGCCATTGCATTTGCGCTAAAGGCGCCGAATCTGGTACTGTTTTCCATGATCACTGTCGGGTTTGCGTCCAACGCTCTTGGAGGAGCAGCAGGCGGTCCCCTTGCCGTTCTCTTTATTGCCATCATCGCTACTGAGCTGGGAAAGGCAGTTTCAAAAGAGACGAAGGTGGATATCCTGGTTACGCCCCTTGTGACGATAGGCTCCGGTGTTTTCCTTTCGTGGCTCATCGCACCGACACTTGGCAAGGCGGCCATGAAGGTGGGCGATGCGATCATGTGGGCGACAGACCTGCAGCCCTTCCTGATGGGTGTTGCGGTTTCCGTGCTTGTAGGTATGGCGCTTACACTGCCCATATCTTCAGCGGCAATATGTCATGCCTTAGGCCTGGTTGGCCTGGCGGGAGGAGCAGCAGTAGCAGGCTGCTCTGCGCAGATGATTGGATTTGCGGTTATTTCCTTTAAGGAAAACCGCTGGGGAGGTCTGGTATCCCAGGGAATCGGAACCTCCATGCTTCAGATGGGCAATATTGTGAAAAATCCCAGGATCTGGATCGCACCGACACTGGCTTCTGCAGTGACCGGTCCGATTGCAACCTGTCTGTTTCATTTAGAGATGAATGGCGCGGCAGTATCCTCCGGTATGGGAACCTGTGGTCTGGTGGGGCAGATCGGCGTATATACCGGATGGGTCAATGATGTGAATGCAGGCGCCAAGAGTGCCATCACAGCCATGGACTGGATCGGGCTTATTCTGGTTTCTTTTGTCCTTCCGGCGGTACTTTCGCTGGTGTTCCATCTTATTATCAAGAAGCTGGGATGGGTGAAGGACGGAGACATGAAGCTGACCCAGTAAAACTGTTCATCCCCGTACGCAGATTCTGCGGACGGCATGACCGGACGGCTGCAGGGGCAGATCGTGGGTTTGGAAGAAGGTAGACAAAGTATCTGAGAAAGGGAGTGGGGAGTTATGAGATTTGGTATCATTGGTGCAGGAAATATGGCGAATGCCATCATCAGCGGCATTCTGCAGAAAAACATCCTTCCGAAGGATGAGATCATCTGTTCTTCTCCTACGGAGGAGGTTCGTCAGAGGATCGAGCAGAAGTACGGCGTTCTGACCACACCGTCCAATGTGGAGGTGGTTCACCGTGCAGGAATCGTTCTTTTGGCTGTAAAGCCCCAGGTTGCGCCGCAGGTCATCCCCGAGATCAAGGATGAGATGCAGGAGAGCCAGGTGGTGATTTCCATTATTGCAGGAAAGACGATCGAGTGGTTTGAGAAGGAATTCGGACGTCCCGTTAAGCTGATCCGCACAATGCCGAATACACCGGCACTGGTTGGTGAAGGCATGACCGGCGTATGTCCCTCCAAGACCATTACCGGCGGAGAACTGGTGCAGGCTATGCAGATCCTGAACGCCTTTGGTAAGGCTGAGGTGGTTCCGGAAGCCTTGATGGATGCGGTATGCGCGGTTTCGGCCAGCTCACCTGCCTATGTATTTATGATGATCGAAGCCATGGCTGATGGTGCCGTGCATCTGGGCATGCCAAGAGATAAGGCATACCGTTTTGCTGCACAGGCAGTGATGGGAAGTGCAAAAATGGTGCTGGAAACCGGAAAGCATCCGGCGGAGCTGAAGGATATGGTCACTTCTCCCGGCGGTACGACCATAGAGGGCGTGCGTGTTCTCGAGGATGCAGGCTTCCGTTCAGCCATCATTGAGGCAATGAATGCCAGCGCGGAGGCAGCCTCCTCGCTGTAAAAACGGAAAATGAGAGGATAACAGAATGGAAAAGAAGCAGCTTGGCGCAGAGATCGGCGCCACCACCTACCCCGGCCGAGGTATTGTGATAGGAAAAACACCCGACGGGAAAAAGGCAGTGACGGCGTATTTTATCATGGGCCGCTCAGAGAACAGCCGCAACAGGATCTTTCGTGAGGAGGGTGAGGGCATTCGAACAGAAGCATTTGATCCCTCAAAGCTGGAGGATCCCAGTCTGATCATTTATGCGCCGGTACGTGTCCGGGGAACGGATACCATCGTGACCAACGGCGATCAGACAGATACCGTTTTTGAAGAGATGGAGAAGGGGAAAACCTTTGAGGAGTCCCTCCGCGGAAGATGCTTTGAACCGGATGCACCGAATTATACGCCCAGGATTTCAGGCGTGCTGCATATGGAAAACGGTTTTTCCTATGAGATGTCCATTCTGAAGTCCAATGCGGGTGATCCCGATGCCTGCAGCCGGTATACATTTTCCTATGATGTACCGAAGGCAGGAGAGGGAAGATTCATCCACACCTATATGGGGGATGGAAATCCGCTTCCGTCCTACGAGGGTGAGCCAACGATCGTGGATATTCCGTCAGATGATCTGAATGAGCTGACAGATGTGATCTGGAAGAGCCTGAATCCGGATAATAAGATTTCCCTGTTTGTCCGGATGATCGATATCGAAACCGGAAAAACAGAGACCCGGATACTGAATAAGCACCTGGGCGACTAACGCAGCAGAAAGAGAGAAGAACAGAATGAAGGAACTGACACTGAAGTACGGCTGTAACCCGAACCAGAAACCTTCCCGGGTTTTCATGAAAGAAGGCGAGCTTCCCATTGAGGTGCTTTCCGGCAGACCGGGATATATCAATCTTTTAGACGCACTGAATGGCTGGCAGCTGGTCAGCGAGCTGAAAAAAGCGACCGGCCTTCCGGCAGCCACCAGCTTTAAGCATGTATCACCGGCGGGAGCGGCTGTCGGCCTTCCCCTTACGGATATTGAGAAGAAAATCTACTGGGTAGATGATCTGGGAGACCTTTCTCCCCTTGCCTCAGCATATGCAAGAGCAAGAGGCGCAGACAGAATGTCTTCCTTTGGCGATTTTATTTCTCTTTCCGATGTCTGCGATACAGATACCGCAAGACTGGTCAAGCGGGAGGTGTCCGACGGAATCATCGCGCCCGGATATACGGATGAGGCGCTTGAGATTCTTCGTTCCAAGAAGAACGGAAATTACTGTGTGCTCTCCATTGATCCTGAATACGTACCTGCACCGGTTGAACAGAAGGATGTATTCGGCATTACCTTTGAGCAGGGAAGAAACGAGCTGAATATCGACGAGCATTTCTTTGATAATATCGTAACCGAAAAGAAGGATCTTCCCGATCAGGCGAAGATCGATCTGGCTATTGCCATGATCACCCTGAAGTATACCCAGTCGAATTCCGTATGCTATGTAAAGAATGGTGCGGCTATCGGCATCGGAGCGGGACAGCAGTCCAGAATCCACTGTACAAGACTGGCAGGGGATAAGGCGGACAAATGGTTCCTCCGTCAGGCACCTCAGGTGCTGAACCTTCCCTTTAAGCCGGACATCCGCAGGGCTGACCGGGATAATACCATTGATGTGTATAACAGTGACGATTACGAGGATGTGATCGGCGACGGCGTTTGGCAGCAGTACTTCACCGAGCAGCCAAAGCCCTTCAGCCGCGAAGAAAGAAAGGCATGGATTGCCAGAAATACTGGTGTTTCTCTTGGTTCCGATGCATTCTTCCCCTTCGGAGATAATGTGGAGCGCGCTCACAGGAGCGGCGTGGAATATATTGCCCAGCCGGGCGGTTCCATCCGGGACGACCATGTCATTGATACCTGTAATAAGTATGGTATTGTGATGAGCTTCACGGGAATCCGGTTGTTCCATCATTAATCCCTTTACGATGAACAAACCCTCCCTGCCGGTCAGCCGGCGAGGAGGGTTTGTTCTTACCGAGAATCCGTTTTACTGAGACTCCGTTTTATTGAGGACTTGTTCTTTCTGAGGACCTGTTCTTACCATGAACTCTTTACGCGGAATGCCCGTTCCTCTTCATCAACGGGAAGACTGCGGACGTCCATATTCCGGATATCGATATAACGGTCGTTTTCCAGCGCCTGAAGCAGCATATCGATCTCAGCTTCCCGCCCCTGAATTTCCATGGTAACTGAGCCGTCGTACTCGTTTTTTACCCAGCCGGTCAGCCGGAGGGAATCTGCAGCATGCCGCGCATGCCAGCGGAAACCGACACCCTGGACCCGTCCGTAGAATGTAATCCGTTTTCTGATCCTGTCTTCCATGGGGGACTTCCTTTCGGTTTGTTTCCGATATCATAGCACATCCCCGATTGAAAAAAAAGAGCGACCGGAAGACCCGACATGAAAAGCAGACCCGACATGAAAAAGCAGGCCCGACATGAAAAAGCAGCCCAGACATGAAAAAGCAGGACCGACATAAAAAAGCATTCCTGATATGAAACGGCAGATTCACCATGAAAACGGCGACAAAAGTGGTGCTGCAGGTATAAAGGAGAACAGAATGGCAAATTGCTTCCTGCATAAAACGCCTGTACCTATAATCATTGAGGCGGTTCAACAGATGCATCCCTTTTTCAAGCTGCTTATCCTCATTCTGGCTGTGGCTTTTTTTGTTACACATGTCATGGAGAGGTATACGGTGAAGGGGATGATCCGGCGCATGGCCAGAGGCAGGATGAAGGTTTCGCCGAAAAAGTTTCTGCGGATCCGGAATGAAACCGGTCATCGCCAGAAGGACAGCCGAAGGTATATTTCCGCAAAATATGATTTTGCAGGGGTATATGTGATCTATAATAAAACGCAGCGGCTGTACTATGTGGGGCAGGCAAACAAGGTTCTTCAGAGAGTGAACAGCCACTTTACCGGTCATGGAAACGGGGATGTTTATGCGGATTTCAGCTACGGAGACCGCTTTTCCATTCGGACGATCCGGCTCCGGGGCAGCGGCTGCGCCACCCTGAATGAGCTTGAGCGAAAGTATATTAAAAAGTATGATGCCTTCGGAAAGGGGTATAACCGGACGGCGGGGAATAAGGGGTAGTGCTTGCCATATTCTTCTGCAACCATTATACTGAATCTGGTGATCGGTTTGGCCACCTGGGGACTTGCGGTTTTTCTCCGGTTTTGCCGGCACAGGATATGCCTGAGGCGCAAAACTTAACCGGGTGATGTAAAAAAGTGAAAGGGGAAGAGTATGGAGTGCTTTGATCTCTATGATGTACACCGGAATAAGACCGGAAAAGTGCTGGAAAGAGGAAGTAAGGTGCCGGAGGGCTGTTACCGGCTGGTGGTACATGTATGTGTGTTCGGCAGTGACGGAAGAATGCTGATCCAGAAGCGGCAGCCGTTTAAGAGCGGCTGGTCCGGCATGTGGGATATCACGGCAGGAGGCAGTGCCCTGGCGGGGGACAGCAGTCAGCAGGCGGCTTCCCGGGAGCTTATGGAAGAGGTGGGGATCGAGCATTCCCTTGAGGGCATGCGGCCGGCCATGACCATTTATTTTGATGGCGGTTTCAATGATATCTATACCATCAATATGGATGTGGATATCGACAGTCTGCAGCTCCAGAAAACTGAGGTGGAGCAGGTGAAGTGGGCCTCCGAGGAGGAAATCCTGGAAATGCTGAAGAATAAAGAGTTTGTCCTTTATAAGACATCGTTTATTTCTCTGCTCTTTTTCCTCAGGAACCATAACGGTGCGTTCACCCATAAGGATCCGACAAAGAATGCTTCCAAATAAGTTCCCAATAAGCTTCATTCCCAATAAGCTTAATTTCAAATACCTTTCATTTCAAACAGGTTTGATTATAGACATTTATTCGGATCTGACAAGAATCCTGTGGAAAGCGAAAATTGAATGTGTTATAGTATTGGCAGATAATTACTATTAGCAGTACGTCAGCAGAACCGTTTTCTGCATTTGTGAGGGTATGTGTATGGAAAAGAAGGGAAGAAAAAAGAAGGTGGTCATCATCTGTATTTCTGCAGTGGTGGCCATTTTTGGTATTGTTCTGGCGCTTCTTTTGATGAAGAAGAATAAGAAAGAGGATTACCGGCTTCTGAAGATTCTGGAGTTTGAAGGGGATGCCACGGTAGAAAGAAGCGATATCGGTGAAATCTCGCCCTATGTCAATATGGTTCTGGAATCCGGCGACAGGATCACACTCAGCAGCGGAACGCTGACCATCCTGGCCGATGAGGATAAGTATATTTACCTGGATGAGGGAACAGTGCTCGTACTGAAGGCTTCCGGCAACAGCAGAGACAGCCGGACGGAAATCGAACTGGAAAAGGGAGGGATTACCTGCGACGTTCAGAATAAGCTCTCGGAGGATTCCTCCTACGAGATCAATACGCCGAATTCCTCGATGTCGATCCGCGGAACCATTGTATATGTTTCCTACGATCCTACACGCGAAAGAGGAATTACGCGTGGGGTTACCTTTGAGGGCGTCATGGAGTCCATTCTGATCTACGAGGATGGAACCAGGTCGGATCAGGCAGTATCCATACCGGCGGGAACAGAGGTGGAAATCTACAGGGATGAGAAAACCACAGATTATGTTCTGCGTGGCATCGATTATAATGCACTTCCCGAACATGTGCTTCGACTCCTGCAGAAGAAGAATGATTCCGGCAGGGATACGTCGATCACAAATCCGGAGATTGATATCATCCTGAACGGACCGTATACAGTTACCTTTATCTACAAAAAAGAGGTATTTGCCACGCAGACGGTTAACAAGGGAGAAAAGGTTGTGAGGCCGACCCTTAATCCGGCGCCTTCGGGAGGCTGGGATTACGACTTTGATACACCGGTTCAAAGCAATATAACCATAGAGTGGAAGTAAATACCCGAGAGCGAAAGAGGAGATTGAGATATGAGGAAAAGCATCTCTTTACAAAAACGGATGATCAGTCTGATGCTGGCTTTTGTCATGGCTGCCGGTCTCATCTATATACCTGCCCGTGCGGCAGATGATCTTGAGGGGAGATATCAGCTTACTGTGAGCAGTGATATGACGCTGTCCGGAGCTGCGGTTACGGACGATGCTGGAATCAGCTGTGAGCTTCGGGAGCTGCAGAAGGTCAGTATTATCTCGATCGAGGAGGAATATCCGACCCTGACCATCTCCGGCAATGTCAATTTGGAGAATGCCTCTATTGAGGCAGAATCCGGCTGCGGACTGAAGATCGGCGAGGGCTCTGCACTGACAGCAGCAGATGTGAAGGCGCCTGTGATCAACTACGGTACCCTTCGGGCAGCAAGCGTGGACTACGCGGATGAAGGCGACCTCGGCATAACCCTTGAGAATTACGGGGTAATTGAGACGGATGTGATGAAAACCAGCATTGAAAGCGGTTCCTTTATCAACGAAAGCGGTGCGAGTATTACGGTGAGGGATACCTGGCAGGCTGCCGACTATGTGACAGTGACCAACAGGGGAAAGATTTCCCTGAAACAGTTTGATTTTTCCACCGGCTGCGCGCTGGTGAACGAAGGGGAGCTCCTGTTCGATCAGGCTGAAGGGACGGTTTTTGATACGGGAAACGGAGTGTCCTATTACAATGACGGAACGATCGCGGCGGATCAGATCAGGCTGACGCTGATCGAAAACGGGACCGGCTCAGTATATATGCCCAAAAAGTCAATCACCATTACCGGCTATAATTCAGAACGCATCGGTACGGTAATTGCGGAGCCGGAAACAGAGATCGAGATTGACGGCGGCGGATTTACGCTGAAAGTAGGGGATGACCTTTCCGGTACCGTGGTTGGCGGTGATAACGGCCGTGCCATTGAGCTGATCGGAATTGAGCCTGAATTTACGGTCAGTCCTCCGGATACGCTTTACGTGGGACAGAGCTATGATCCTGCTGATTTTGTGAATGCGCCATCTGACTACACAGGAGAGCTGGAATTTGAATTCTGTAATGCCGGGCTGCCGGAGTTTTACAATTCGTATCTGCCGGATGAAGCCGGGGATTATATGTTCCGGGCTTATGCGCCGGCAGCCTATCCCTACAAAAGCGGGGCTGTTTCAGATACGGAATTCACGATTTCCTATCTGCCGCTTGAGGCTTGTAAAAAGGCCGGTGCATCGGATTATCTGGCGCTTTCGGGTGCTCAAAACGATGTTTATGTACAGGACAGCGTAACGCTTACACCTGCCGGAGGCTTCAGTGTCCTTCCGGGCGGAGAAGAGGAGTGGATGGATTCCGTAACGCTTACGGAAGAGGAAATCTATCCGGCTGCGCTGGATGGCGCCTTTAATGAGGATATTACCTTCAGTCTGAAACGGAGCAGCGATGGTGCGAGGACTGCTTTTTATCCGGCTGAGGAACTGTGCGGCAACCTGCCGAAGCTTGTCTTCGACAGAAAAAATCCGGTGATCGCATCCGTCCGCGTGGATGGAAAAGCGGCATCGGTTGCAGACGGAGATACCGTTACAGCAAAGAATACTGTCATCACCGTGCAGGATGAGAATCTGGCCAAGGTGGTAACGTCCGGAAAATCCTACACCCGGGAAAATGGCGGCGTGAAAAAGAGCGGGGATCAATGGATCGCAGAGCTGGAGTTTATTGCCGAAAAGGGACCGGCCGCGAAATGCAGCATTACCGCTTACGATCTTTCCGGCAGAACGCTGGGGCTGAGCTTTAATCTGGAATATCTGAAGAATACGCCCACCGCTTCTCTCAGCGTGGCCGATATCCTTGTGGGAGAAAAGCCTGCTCCGGAATTCGTATCGGATTCCGACGGAAAAGTTTCCTTTACTTACAAGGCGGCGGATGCGGATGACTCAGCCTTTTCCGCCGGGATCCCTTCCAGTGCGGGAAATTACGTGGTTCGGGCAGAGGTTCCCGAAACCGATGGCTTTGAGGCGGTCAGCAGAGAAGCTGGATTTACCATCAGCCGGAGAAATGCGACAGCGTCGATCAGCATGCCGGATGGAACTCTTGGCGTTCCGGCTTACTATCCCAGCCTCAGCACCAGCTCCGACGGCGATGTGACTTATCAGTTTAAAAAGGCAGCCTTACCGGATGAAAGCTTCAGTTCGGCGTGGCCTTCCGAGGCCGGCACCTATACAGTGCGGGCAGTGATCTCGCAGACAGCGGTATATGAAGAGGTCAGCTGCCGGACAGATTTCACCCTCAGCTATCTTGTGGCGCCTTCGGTTGCCTATATCATGGACGGAAATACCGGAGAGAACGGTTACTATACGACAAGTGTGACCGTAAGAGCACCGGAGGGCTTTACCATTTCCGAGGACGGTACGGTCTTCCGCACATCCATTCCTTACAGAGCAGGATTAGGCAGTATCTATCTTCGCCGGGAGGATGGCGCTCTTACGGATGCCATTCCTCTTCCCGGAAATCTGAAGATCGATACGGTCAGCCCGTACATTTCAGCCGACGGAGTGAATGTGCAGTCCGTCAGTCTGCTCTTTATGGATTCACTTGAGCTTCTCATCTCCGATGATAAGCTGGCAAAGGTCACGGTGAACGGAGAAGATGTAAAGGTGGAGAATGGAAGGGCAAGAGTCCTTCTGGATCCGGAAAAGGGTACGGTGGATTTCGTGATCCTGGCCATTGATGAAGCTGGGAATACACAGCGGATTTCCTTCTCTCTCAGTGCGCTATGGCTGAAGGACAGAGTCATTCCCGCAGGGGTGGAGATTCCCCTGGCCGGGCGGGAGGAATACCTTCTCGGTGACGGAAAATGGACTGTGGATAACGATCCGAATGTCTATTCGGGAAATGTTCCGGTCTACGTGGATGCGGACGGCAGACATACCTTTAATAAGGCGAAGTAAAGCATGAATAAGAGACTGTTTATTATTTTGGAGATGATGATCGTCGGCCTTCTGGTTTTCACCATGACCGTGACTGGTGCGTTTCTGCCCTTTGACCACATGATGACGGATATGCTCTACCAGACGCCCCGCGGAATCAATTCCCGGATTAAGATCATCGGCATTGATGAAAAAACGCTGGCCGCCTATGGACCGGTCCAGACCTGGTCCCGCAGCCGGTATGCGGATCTGATCCGGTATCTGAATCAGGACGATCAGTATAAGCCTATGGTCATCGGTTTCGATATCCTGTTTTCCGGGTATGTGGAGGGCGAGGGCCGGGAGGGCGCGATAAAGGGCGATCTGGATCTGGCGGAGACAGCAAAGGAAAGCGGAAATGTGGTAGTGGTCAACCATCTTCTGTATGCCGGTCATGGCAAAAATCAGATGGACAGCGAAAAGCTGGAAGGAGTTTCCCAGCCCTACAGCGAGCTTGCCGATGGCGTGGATACCGGTTATGACAATGTCGCGCAGGATACGGACGGCACGGTGCGGCGCATTCTTCCCGAGGAGGAAGCGGACGGCGTGCATTATGACATGTTTTCGCGCGTGATCTACGAAAAGTATTGCGCCCGGAAGGGCATAGCCATGCGGGATATTCCTACGGATAAATCCGGCCGGACGCTAATCAATTTCTCCGGTAAGCCCGGGGATTATGAATGTGTTTCGCTGGTGGATGTGCTGGAAGGAAGGATCGACCCAAGAGCCTTTGCGGGAAGCGTTATTCTGGTGGGCGCTTATGCCACGGGAATGCAGGATAATTTCAAAGTGCCAAACGGCGGAAGCAGTCAGATGTACGGGGTAGAGGTGCACGCCAATATCCTGCAGTCCTTTATTGACGGCCGCTTTGCGGTGAACGGAAATCCGGCGCTCTTCGGACTGATCACAGCGCTTCTTGCCATGCTTCTGCATCTGATTTTCCGGAAGTGTAATGTCTGGCTGGATACCATCCTTCTTCTGGGCTCCACGGCGCTGTTCGGCGCGGTCTGCATTTACCTGAATGGGCACGGTAAGTGCTTCAGCCTGGTATATTTTCCGATCGTTGCCGCCCTTTCCTTTGTCTATGCGCTGACGGTGCATTATCTGAGTGAGAAGGCGAGAAAGAAAAGTGTTCTCCAGGCTTTTCAGAAGTATGTTGCGCCTCAGGTTGTGGAGGAAATCGCCAAAACAGGAGATTTCAAGATCAATCTCGGGGGAGAAAACAGGGATATAGCCGTGCTCTTTGTGGATATCCGCGGGTTTACCACCATGTCCGAGGCTATGGAGCCGGAGCAGGTGGTGGAAATCTTAAATGAATATCTGGGACTTACCACAAAGGCAATCTTTGATCACAGCGGTACGCTGGATAAGTTTGTGGGGGATGCGACCATGGCCGTATTTAACTCTCCCTTTGATCTGGAGGATTATGAATACAAGGCGGTGCTTGCGGCGCTGGATATTGTTAAAGGGGGAGAAAAACTGGAAGAGGAACTCATGGAGCGGTTCGGCAGAAGCGTAGGCTTCGGCGTTGGCGTGAACTGCGGTCCGGCAGTTGTCGGCAACGTGGGCTGCGAATTCCGGATGGATTTTACAGCGATCGGTGATACCGTGAACACTGCAGCCCGGCTGGAGGCCAACGCCAAAAAGGGACAGGTCCTGATCAGCGATGTGCTTTATGAAAGGCTGAAGGACCGGCTGGTTGTGAATGAGATCGGCCAGATTCCTCTTAAGGGAAAGAGCAATGGCGTGAATGTATTTGAGGTTCTCGGCGTAAAGACGGAGGAAAAGGCTTAGACCACGACTCTGTTTCTGCCGGTTTCCTTCGCAGTGTAGAGCTTCTGGTCCGCGATATTGATGTTTTCCTCAATGGTCTTCGCGTTGTCAAAACCTGTGACGCCGAAGCTCATGGTATGGCGGATGGAAAAGCCCTCCTGCGTATGGCAGACGGCAGCTTCGATCTTCTTCCGGATATCCTCGGCTCTCTTGGCGGCGGTATCCATATCCATATCAGTCATGATCATGATGAATTCCTCGCCGCCCCAGCGGTAAACACCGTCGGTCTGGCGGCAGTTTTCCGTCAGGATATCCGCAACATGGCGGAGAACCTCATCTCCGGCGTTATGGCCGTAGGTATCGTTTACGGATTTGAATTTATCAATATCGCAGATAAAGAGGGAAAGGCTCCTGCGGGAATCCCGGATCACGTTATTGTATTTCCGGTCAAAATCATGGAAGAAGCCCATCCGGTTCCGGAGGCGGGTCAGCTTGTCGGTATGTGATTCCTCCAGAAAAACATCGGATTCCAGGGCAAGGCCGCAGATCATGGCGGCAAGAGAAAGCCGCCGGCAGTCCTCTTTTTCATCATATTTTCCATCGCCGCCCAGCTTATTGATCACCTGGTAAGCGCCGATATATTCGCCGTTGATGTTGGCAACGGGCATGACCAGGATGGAGCGGGTTATGTATCCGGTGGCTTTATCCACGGCCTGATTGAAGTCCGGATCGTTATACGGATCGTTCGTTACGATAACCCGGCCCTCAGCCAGAGATTTGCCCACCAGGCCCGTGGTGTCCGGAATCGTGATCCGGTCTGTACCGGTAGCGGCTGTGGTCCAGAGGGTGTGGGAATGCTTATCCCATTTCCAGAAGCTTGCGCGGTCCGATTCTGTCAGTATCCGGCCGAGCTCTGTCAGATTTTTAAAAATGGAAGAGTGGTCGCTTTCCGAAGCGGAGCTCATGGCGCGGTAAAGTTCTTCAGATACAGTAAAGATGTCGGATAAGGTTTTCTCGGCATTCATGATTTGATCCTCCTGATTGGCTGGGCATTTTTTTGAAAAATGGTTGAGGGTTTATTTCAGATCAGCGGCGCAAACCGGATCTCTGTGCCCCTGATCGCTTCGCCTATGGCTTCTTCATCATCCATATGCATGAGATAAACCTGTATACCCTTTCCGGTCAGCTCCTGCAGGACAGGAAGGATATCCTTTATGGCAAGGTGCACGGGTGAAGGAAAAGCGGCAGCTTCCGTATATAGAGAAACCGGTTTTTTCATCTCTCCGCCGGCTGAGCTGCTATCCCCGCCGGCAGGACCGTTCTCTGTGCCGGCCTGGCTGCTATCTGCGCCGGCCTGGTTGCTCTCTCCGCCGGCTG
The DNA here is from genome assembly GCA_002372545.1 of Lachnospiraceae bacterium UBA3732. Taxonomy (GTDB): domain Bacteria; phylum Bacillota; class Clostridia; order Lachnospirales; family Lachnospiraceae; genus Eubacterium_Q. Next base: position 89,494 of record DFHD01000004.1, read on the forward strand.
AGCTGCTATCCCCGCCGGCCGGACTGCTTTCCGGTAATACGTCGGCCGCAGAACCAGACAGGTAGGGAAGGAAGGGAGCAAGGGTACAGGTATCTCCGGTATAGACTGCGATCTCATCCGGCAGATCGAGCCGGTATCCGAAGCATCTTCCTGACAGTGCGGGCGTATGCTCCGTGGGGATCACATTCCGGACCCATGGCAGGTTACCGGCGGAAGTGATCGTATAGGCGGAAGGTTCGCAGCCCTCCAGTCTTTCGATCAGATACCTGAGATCCTCCGCCACTTCCGCGGAAGGGGCGGCTACCGTAACGGGGATATGCCAAACATAAAAGGCATAGAAGATCAGCATAGCGATACCACCCACATGATCACCGTGGGTATGGGTCACGAGGATCGTGATCGTCTTTATGTCTTTCCGGTCCGTAAACGCGGCGTCCGGCGGATCCTCCCGATCCATGAGGGCTACAAGCTTGTGGAAGGTACTCATGGGACAATCGATCAGAATCAGGCTGTGATCACGGATAAAAAACGCACTGTTCTGTTCTTTGTAAAAGGCAGAACGCCTCCCGAAAAAATGAAGCATTATTCTTTCCTCTTCTCTTTCCTATAACCTCTTCGCTCTCTTCTTTTCATCGTTTTCTGCTCTTCGGCTGACCGGAAAGCAGGATCGGATATAAAGACACTTCTTTTTTCTGTACCTGACACTTATAGAATAATCGATATGGAATATTTTTTCAATCATACTTTCCGAATGGATTTTTGGTGATTTTATGGTATATTGTAACTGTCGGTAGAGCGCCGTGAGCAGCTTTATAAGAATGTTTAGTTAAATCTGCATCAGGTGCACGGTATTAAGATGGCTTATATAAAACAGAAGCATTAGGGGGAGCAAATTGAAAAAAGAACGAAAAAAAATCACAACACCTGTATATATCATCGGGGCGGTGACTGTTCTTGCAATCATCATCATCGGTTCGAACATCCTGGGACGGCGCGCGTCGGAGGATACAGAGGAGGCAGTGCGGAAGGTCAGCCTTCTTTATCTGGACGAGCTGGCCGGACGGCGGGAGCAGATCGTTGAAAATAACCTCAGGCAGAACATCGAGAATATGCAGGTGGCGGTCAGCCTGATGACGGAGGAGGATATCAGCGATCCTGCCCATCTGCAGGCTTACCAGAGCCGGATGAAAAAGCTGTATAAGCTGGAAAAATTCGCATTTGTGGATACAAACGGAAAAATCTATACTTCTCTGGGAACGCAGGATAATATCGATGAATATGGCTTCGATCATGAAAATCTCAGCGAGCCGGAAATATCCATTCTGAATCTGGACAGTCCGGACAAGGAGGTAGTCATTGCCATTCCGGTCGAAGTTCCCTTTAACGGAGAAACGCTTAAGGTCTGCTTCATGGAGATCGATATGGACGAAATGCTGGAGGGCGTTTCCATGGAGGCAAATGAAAACAGAGCGACCTTCTGCAATATATATACGCAGGATGGCGTGGCCCTTAGCAATACGATCCTGGGCGGTCTGGCGGTGGAGGATAATCTTCTGGATGCTATGCAGAAGGCGGAATTCGAGAAGGGCTATTCCTATGAGCGCTTTCTGGGTGAATTTGGAAACGGAAAGGGCGGTGAGGTTTCCTTTACTTATAACGGCATCAGGGAAACTCTTAGCTATGTGCCTATTGTCGGAACCGACTGGCTTCTTACGTATCTGATCCGGGAAAGCGTGATCAGTGACGAGATCGGCTCCATTACGACCGGAACGCTTCGCCGGAGTATGGTCCAGACCCTTCTCACAGCCATGAGTCTTGTTATCCTGTTTTCGTTTGCTCTTTCCCAGAACAGGAAAAGAGCGAAGCTTCTTCTGGAAAAGGAAACAGCGGAGACAGAAAACCGGATCCGGCAGCAGGAGCTGCAGGAGCGGCTCGAGCTGCAGGAAAGGCTTTTGAAGGAGGAAAAGGAGAGGGTACGGCAGGACAGCCTGATCACGGCAATGGCGTCCGATTACCGGGCCGTGTATTATGCGGATTTGGATTTGGATGATGCCGTCTGCTACCGGGATGATAAGGAGGATATGGATCAGACGCCGCCGGGAAAGCATTTCTGTTTCAGCGAGCGGTTCCGGTATTACGCAGACCAGTATGTAGATGAGGAATACAGGGAAGGATTCCTGAATTTTATTCAGTTTGAAAATATCCGAAATGCGCTGCAGAAGAACAGGCTGATCACCTATCGTTATCTTGTGCACCGTGCGGGAAATGATTATTATGAAATGCTCCGTATGGCAGGTGTAAGGCTTGCGGAAAACCGGTACGACCACCAGATCCATGCCATTGGCGTGGGCTTCACCGTGATCGATGAGGAAATGCGTGAGGAGATGGCAAGAAATGCCCTGCTCAGTGAGGCGCTCTCCAATGCGGAGCAGGCCAATAAGGCAAAGACAGCCTTCCTTTCAAATATGAGCCACGAGATCCGGACGCCGATGAACGCCATCATCGGTCTCGACAGTATTGCGCTGAACGATCCGGATACGCCGGAAAAGACGAAGGGGTATCTCTCGAGGATCGGTGAATCGGCAGACCACCTGCTGTCCCTGATCAATGATATCCTGGATATGTCCCG
>DFHD01000004.1:92173-109792 GCA_002372545.1 Lachnospiraceae bacterium UBA3732
ATCCTGGATATGTCCCGGATCGAATCGGGCCGGATGGTCATCAGGAATGAGGAGTTTTCCTTCCCCGAGCTGATCGAGATGCTGAATACCATGTTCAGCGGGCAGTGTCAGGAGAAAGGAATCGATTACCAGTGCAGTGTCAGCTCCGATATAGATGATTATTATATGGGCGACGGCCTTAAGCTGCGGCAGGTGCTGATCAATGTGCTGGGAAATGCAGTAAAATTCACGGAAAAGGGCAGTGTAAAACTGGATGTAAGGAAAACGGCAGGGTTTGACGGAAAGACCACCCTTCTCTTTACGGTAGCTGATACGGGAATCGGGATCAGTGAGGAATTTATGCCGCATCTCTTTGATACCTTTGCGCAGGAGGACAGCTCTTCGACCAGCCGGTACGGCAGCTCTGGGCTGGGTATGGCGATTTCGAAAAATATCATCGAAATGATGAACGGCAATATTGAAGTGTCAAGTAAAAAGGGAGAGGGAACAACCTTCCGGATCACAGTGACCTTCTCGGATGCAGAGAACAGAGCCAAGGAAGGGGATATGCTGATCCGTCCCGATGAGATAAGTGTTCTGGTGGTCGATGATGATGAGATTGCCTGCGAGCATGCCAGACTGGTCCTGGGTAAGGCAGGAATGACAGCGGAGATTGCCGTTTCCGGTTCGGATGCCATTGAAAAGGTGAGGCTCAGGCACGCGAGAAGAACGCCGTATAATCTGATCCTTATAGACTGGAAAATGCCGGAAATGGACGGGGTGGAGACGACGAGGCGGATCCGGGAGATCATTGGAAATGAGTCTGCGATCATTATCCTTACTGCTTACCGGTGGGACGATGTTCTGGAGGAGGCGCTTGCTGCCGGCGTGGACAGTTTTCTTCCCAAGCCGATCTTTGGTACTGTAGTGCTGGAGGAGTTTAAGTCTGCGCTCAGAAAGAAGAATATTTACGACAGGACCGAAGAAGGAAAGGCCGAGCTTTCCGGAAGAAGGATTCTTCTGGCCGAGGATATGCAGGTCAATGCGGAGATCATGGTGATGGTACTCGAAATGAGAAAGATGCAGGTTGAGATTGCGGAAAACGGCAGGATCGCACTGGAAAAGTTTGAGGCAAGCGAGCCGGGATACTATGATGCTATTCTTATGGATATGCGGATGCCCGAAATGGATGGTGCCCAGGCTACCAGAAGGATAAGGGCGCTGGAAAGAAGCGACGCAAAGGAAATACCGATCATCGCGCTTACGGCGAATGCCTTTGATGAGGATGTGCAGCGCTCTCTTCAGGCGGGGCTCAACGCACATCTTTCCAAACCGGTTCAGCCGGAGGTGCTTTATGAGACGCTGGAGAGCCTGATCCGGCCGTGATTTTTCGGGGTGGCATGGACGTCGTCCCGGGAAGCAGCAGTTATCCGGAACAGCGGCGGCCGTCCCAGAAAGCAGCAGTTATCCGGAACAGCAGCGGCCGCAACGACCGTCAACCCTCCGTACAGAGCTGTGCCAGCTTGTCACGGAGGGTTGCAATCTCTGCAAGGAGCTGTGTATAATCGGTATCTGTCCTCGCCCGCAGGAGCTCCGTAATCTCGAAGACTGCCCGGTAAAGCGGCGTGAGCGAAAGATTTCCCGTCACGCCCTTCAGGGCGTGGGCGGCGTCAAAGGCTGCATCCAGATCGCGCGCTTCAATGCTGCTCGCGAGCTTATCAAAGTTTGCTTCCGCGGGGATGGTGGTCACCAGCCGAAGATACAGGGCTTCGTTTCCCATGCAGCGGGCCATTCCTTCATCCACGTTGGCACCGTATTCTTTTAAATTATCGATTGTGATCATGTTTATATTCCTCGGTTCTTTCTAAATAAATCTAAGTTCACTGCGCAGCGCGTCTTACGACTTCCTTCTCGATAAAGGGAATGAATTCCGCCGGCGGAACGGGCCGGGAGAAATAAAATCCCTGAATGATATCACATCCGCGCTCCTTCAGAAGCTGCAGCTGTTCTTCCGTTTCCACTCCCTCTGCGATCACCGGTACCTGCAGGAAGCCGGCAATATCCAGAATGAGCTCCACGAGCTTCATACTCTTTGTATCCCTCTGCATGTTCCGGATGAATTTCATATCCATCTTCAGGGCATCGATGGGAATGGTCGTGAGCATGTTGAGAGAGGAATAACCGGAACCGAAATCATCCATCTCGATCATGAAACCGTCCTTCCGGAGATTCTCGACAACGTTTACCAGCTGGTCGGCGTTATCCGCATAGGCGGACTCGGTAATTTCCAGCATCAGCTCATTCGTTTCCAGACCGTTTGCCTGAAGCAGAGCTTTGAAGTCGTCCCGAAGCTTCGGGTAGTAGATATCCATGCGGGAGACATTGACGGAGACCGGCACGGATATACCGTAGGTTCGTTTCCATTCGCCCACCTGCCGGGCCGCTTCCGTCCAGACGTAATGGTCGAGCTTCTGGATGAGGCCGTTGCTTTCAAAGAGCGGGATGAAATCACCTGGGCTGATCATGCCAAGCTCCGGATGCTTCCACCGGATCAGTGCCTCGGCGCTGCGCAGAGTGGGTTTTTCGCCCTGAATAGAATACTTCGGCTGATAATATACGATCAGATCCCTTGCGGCGATGGCGTTATCAATGTCATTGATCAGCTTTTCGTGATATTTGGAGCGCTCATAGAATTCGTTATTATAATAAGCGGTGCTCCGGCTGTAATCGCCCCGGATTCGGTCGCAGGCAGTCTTTGCCCGGTCGATCCAGTTTTCCGCAGTGAGCGCTTTATCCACATCGGGATAGATTCCCATGCGGAGCTTGACATGGATAGAAGGAATGGCGGCAGCCAGACCATCCAGAAGATCGCGGAGGAGTTTCTCATGATCTGCTCCGCTGTGACAGAAGATATAGAAATAGTCTGCTTCGGTGCGGCAGCCGATGTCCCTGGGATCATCAAGGAGCTTCATCAGAAGGCCGGCAATACAGATCAGGACATCGTCGCCCTGTCTGCGGCCGTAAAGCTCATTGATCAGATGAAAATGCTCAATGTTGAGTACCAGGATATCCTTTTTCTCATCAGGACTGTACTTTTCGATCTGCCGGATATATTCAATAAAGAAATCTTTGGTGTAAAGGCCTGTCAGATTATCCTTTTCCGCAGCGTGGATAATGGATTTGCCTTCCTGGAGCTCAATGATCCTCTCACATCTTGCCAGAATGACCTCGGGCATATCATACGGCTTGGTGATAAAATCTGCTGCGCCCATCCGTATGCTCCTGACCTCGGCGTCCGTTTCCGAAGTCATTACGATAACCGGTATACTGCTCAGTCTGTCGTCAGCCTTCATTTCCTCCATGAACCGGAAGCCGTCCATCACCGGCATCATCAGATCCAGCAGGATGAGAGAGCAGATAAACTCTCTCTCCCGCAGAATGTCCAATGCCTGCCTGCCGTTTTCGGCGAAGTGGACAGCGTAGTCCCGGCTAAGGATATTGGCGAGGATCTCACGGTTGATCCGGTCGTCCTCCACGATCAGGATATGTCTTTTGAGTCCGTTGTTCTTTCTGTAATCCTGCATAGATAGTCTCCTTTTTTTCCCTGGTAGTGCCTTGTCTGACACTCCTTTCCGCCCCGCCGTATTACACGATATGAATGAATTTCGGTACGGCAAGGTCCCCGCCTGCTTCGCGGATACGCTCCTGCAGCGCTTCTGTGTCCAGAGAGCCGGCAGATGCTCCGTCGGGCTTCTTCGAATAATCCTCATCCAGGATATAGATGCGGATCGGTTCATCATCGGAAGCGTCCTCAACGAGAGCCGTTCCCTCCGGAAGGATGCGTCCTGCGGCCTCATTCAGCTTTCCTGCCTCGATGTAGTACTTCCGGGGATAAACCTCCAGCGGAAGATGAAGCCTGCCAGTCTGTTCCAGCGGCTGTCTGTACGTCCGCTGTGAATGGAGGAGCAGAATACATCGTCTTCATCCGAGAAAAGATGGATGCAGTAATTAAATGCAGTGACAAAGAATACATTCTCCGAAACACCATGCTTCTTGCCATAGTACAGCACGCTTTTTGCGGGGAACAAGATTAAGCCGGCGGCGGATCGAGCCGTAAACGCCGTTTGTGAGGTCGCCCTCATGGCCTCTGGCCAGAATGCTGCGGCTGAGGCGGGTGCCTTTAAGCAGCTGACCGGCGTAGGCCACATCCCTTTCTCTTGTACCATTCTTTGCTGTAGCGCAGTTCTCCAGAATATATTCATATCCAGTATAGCTCTTTTCCGCTTCGACGGCAAGACCGTCGTAGGCCCGCACCAGATCCTCCATCAGCTCGGAAACGGAATAAAGCTGTTCAGCGGGCGCTTCAAAGGCATCAGGGACAGCATTATCCGGTTGATTGTACAAATATGAGGCTTTGTACAGTTCCACTTTTCACTTTATCATATTTACCCCTGGCATTCAATAAAAAGGGGCAGGGTCGGATTCTTCTTCGCGGGAAATGGGAAATGTGCCCTTGACGGAAAGGACGTAATAATTGTATGGTTAAGATAGTGATGGGAAAAGAGGTCGATCATCAGTAAAAGAGACCATCGAACGAACATATCCTTGACGAGACAGGAGGCGAGCAGGATGGAGAAGGATGCTTTGGGGATGAGACATATTGGGAAAAGAAGTATTTTGGCCGGTATATTTACCTTCATGCTGGCGTTGTGGCTTCTCTTCGCCTATGGTTTTTCCAGCCGGGCAGACGAGCCGCTGAACCCGGAGGAGGTGGAGATCTACTGCGCCTCTGAGAAGTCGGTGAGCGCTTTGGGAGAGATCCCGGAGGATAAGCTTTTAAGCTTTCAGATCAGTACAGAGGGGCTTTCGGGTACGCCCGGATTCCAGGTGATCTCGGGCCACGCTTATGTGCGGGTTTCCTCTGCAGGGCTTGTGGAGCCCAATAAGACGGTCTGGTATTGGAAGGGAAACCAAGGCTGGTCTGTTCCCGTGGATGGGTATGACAGGATCACGACCGAATATTATCCGGGAACGGCAGTTGTCCGGGTGACCTGCGGGGATTATACGCAGGATATCCAGGTCACGGTTGTGGAGATCGGAGATAGTTATGTCAACCAAAAGGTGCAGGAGGTCTATGACTCCTGTGTGGAGGGAACCACCACGGATCTGGAAAAATATACGGCCTTTACCAAATGGATCGGCAACAATACGATCTATGATTACCGGTATCAGAGCTGGCAGGACATGCTGCTCTTTGAAAAAGGCGACTGCTGGGCGAGCACCAATCTGATCATCAAGCTGTCCCAGATGGCAGGCATTGACGCCAGAGTCAACTATACTTATCAGAGTACCGGCTACAACCCCGGCCACAGGAATGCCATTGCGAAAATTGATGGAAAATACTACATCGGTGAGGCTGGATACGGAACCTATACCAAACCCAGAGGCGCCAGTGTATATGAGCTTCCCGGCGGCTGGAATACGAAAAAGATCAATGAAGAGGAGCTGGCTTTTGTTGGCTACAGCGGCTTTGATGAGGAGCTGATCGTGCCGGAAAACTGGGACGGAAAAAGGGTCACGCAGTTCGGTGATGGTGAAACGAACATGATGTATAACGGCAGCGCGGTCAGCATCATCCTTCCCAAAACGGTGACAGCGATCCATAAGTATGCTTTTTACAGTTCCAAGAAGCTTAAGTCAGTCTATATTCCGGCTTCCGTAACTTCATTTTATCCGGAAACATGGATCGCGGGATGTATTACGGATGTGTATTACGAGGGCTCAGAAGCTATGTGGAAGGCCATCGAGGGGGTTGACAGCCTGGATCTGGGCAGTGATGTAAAGATCCATTATAACAGGGTACATGCGTCAAATGAAAATTACCTTCCGTTTAATGATGTGAAGCATTACAGCAGCAGCGGATCTGAGACCTGGTATTTCGCATCTGTCCGTTTTGCGTACATGAATGGTCTTGTGAGCGGTTATGATGACGCGGATGCGGACGGTCTGGTTTCTTTCAAACCTAATTCGACGATAAAGAGAGGCGAGTTTATGGTCATCCTCTACCGGATGGCCGGTTCGCCGGATGTGGATCTCTCGGATAATCCGTTCTCGGATGTAGGGGATAAGTTTGATACGAAGGCGATCCTTTGGGCTTACCGGAACGGGATCGTTTCCGGCATGGGGGATGGCAGTTTTGGCAGAAAATCGGAGCTGACGAGGGCGCAGGCAGCCAGGATCCTGAAGAGCTACGCAGAGTACATGCAGCAGGATACGTCTCAGACGGCGGATCTTTCCGCTTTCCTGGATCATTCTTCTCTTCGGGAGGGGCAGGCAGATCCGCACTGGGCGCTGCCTTACATGAAGTGGGCTGTAGGTGCAGGTATCATCTCCGGTATGGAGGAGAAGGATGGAGCAGGAAATGTTGTGGGATATAAGCTGAGTCAGGGCGGAAAAACGACTCGTGCCCAGATCTGCCGGATGCTGATGGCATTTATGGAGCTTTATCCGTAGTTTGCATAGTTTGTCCGTGATCAACGCCGCAGAGCAATCTGCGGCGTTTTTCAATATCCGGCGCCCCGGCCTGCAACGCGAAAGTGCGTCAGAAAAATAACGGATAACTCTGCCTAACATGAATTAAGAAACAGATAAGGATTACACAGGACTCAGATTAAGATTTATCCGGAAAACGGGTGTATAGTTACAGCATAAGATCGATAAACAGCAGGCCAAACGGCAGAGGAGAAAATAGCATGAGCGAGAAAAATACATTACTGAAGGTAAAGGATCTTTCCAAAACATTTTCCAACGAATCGGTACAGCAGCATGTGCTGAAAAACCTGAACCTTTCCATATACAGGGGCGATTTCACCGTGATCATGGGGAACTCCGGTTCCGGCAAGAGTACGCTTCTTTATGCCCTGTCCGGTATGGATCGTCCGTCGATGGGTACCATAACCTACTTCGGAGACGGGGAAACCGAGATTTCCGGATTCAGCAACGATAAGCTGGCGGCCTTCCGCCGGGCTCACGCAGGCTTCGTGTTCCAGCAGAATTATCTGAACGACAGCATGAGCGCCCTGGATAACGTTATGGTCAGCGGACTGCTTCGTCAGAAAGACAGAAAGGCGCTTGCCGAAAAGGCAAAGAAGCTTCTGGAAAGGGTGGAGATCGGAAAAGCAGACTGGAATAAGTTTCCTGCACAGCTTTCCGGCGGCCAGCAGCAGAGAGTGGCAGTGGTAAGAGGAATCATCAACGATCCGGAGCTGCTCTTCGCGGATGAACCCACGGGTGCGCTGAATTCCCAGAATACCCTCCATGTGCTGGATATTCTGTCAGACCTGAACCGGGACGGCCAGAGCATCGTTATGGTCACCCATGCGGTAAAGGCGGCGGAGAGAGGAAACAGGATCCTCTACCTGGCAGACGGCGTGGTGACGGACGAGATCAGTATCGGCGCGTATGTGGGAGATTATAAAGACGAGAAGAACCCGAAGCAGAAGGAAGCCCGGGAGAGACATGAGAAGCTGAAGAATTTCCTGCAGGAAATGGGGTGGTAAGTATGTACAGACTGTTTTTCGTAGCTAAAAACAATTTAAAAAAGCAGAAGGGCGACATGATCACCCTGCTGATCCTCAGCTTTTTAACTGCCTTTCTGATGTTCTCCAGCCTTTCTGTACTTACGGGAATAGACCATGTGATGGATGACGCGCTGGAGCGGGTAAACGGCCCCTATATCTTTATTTGTAACGGAGATTCCGAGACCGAGACCCGGGCGGCGGAAGAGGTGCTGAAGAACGATGAGAGGATCCTGGACTATGAACGTACAGAAATTCTCAATCTGACGGCGGATTATAAGAACGGCAAAGACAGCGAATGGACCAATTATTCATTTGTTCTGGGCAACTATAATGTGGAGACCAGGATCAACGATATGCATTTTTCTTCCGGTATTTCCGGAAATGACATCCTGCTTCCCTATCACATGAAGGGCAGCTTTAAGGAAGGGGATACCTTTCAGCTGAGATTCGGGGAGACAATCTATGACTTCCGGGTTGCCGGCTACGTAGAGGATCCGTATTTCTGCACACTGATGAACATTACCATCATCTATGCGTATGTTTCAGAGGATATGTACAGCACGCTGAAGCAGAATGAAACCCTCAGTGTTATGAACATGCACAAGGGAACCTCCGATGAATCGTTTTATGACAGTGATTTTACCACCGCAGAGCTGGAAAAAGAGATTACAGACCGGTATAAGGAACTGATCACAGACAGCCTTGCGGAGCATCCTGAATATACCAGCTTCCTGGCGGCCAACTGGCACATGATGCGGGGCGGCAGTTCGTTTACCACCCAAATTGTTATGGCGGTCGTTCTTCTCTTTGCCGTGATCCTTCTGGTTGTGGCGGTTTCGATCATCAGCTTCAGCATCCGGAATTTTATCCGGAGAAACATGAAGAATACAGGTATTCTGGAGGCCTCCGGCTATACGGTCCGGGAACTCAGGGGAATCCTTCTTACAGAAACTGCTCTGGCTTCCGGAACAGGCATCCTGGCCGGTATCCTGATGGGCATTCTGGGAGGAAAGGCGATCGGAAACATCGCCGGGACCATGATGGGACTCCGGTGGAACAGACCGGTTAATATTCCGCTTGCCCTGGTCGTCGGTTTTTCTTTACTTCTCCTGGTGCTGCTGGTCACCTATGCGGTCAGCAGAAGATATAAAAAGATCACGGTTCTGGATGCACTCCGGGGCGGGATCAGCAATCATAACTTCAAAAAGAACCGTTTCTCCTTTGAAAAGACACATCTTCCCACTCCGCTGGTGCTCTCGCTGAAAGATACCTTCGGTAATCTGGGCAGAAACATCGCACTTGCCTTTATCATGGCGCTCCTTGCCATATTTATGGTAGCGGGCTTCGGTCTGTGGCTGAATTTCGGCAGGGACGGCGAGAAGATCATGGACATCATGGGCTTTGAAACCTGCACCTGTTCGGTGGGGGCGGAAGCCGGACTGATGGAAAAATTTGAACAGCTGGAGGGCGTGGAATCTGTCATGGCCGTCGTGGGTTTTGAACCTGCGGTTACCAACGCAAAGGGTAAGCAGAAGACAGCCTTCGCATATGTATACGACGATAACCATAAGCGGAAGAACCTGATCCTTCTGGAAGGCCGGATACCGGAGCATGACAATGAGCTGATGATCACCCCCGGGCTGGCGGACGATCTTTCTGTCGGGGTGGGAGATGTGCTCACCGTTTCGTACGGCGGTAATTCTGCAGATTTTATCATCACCGGTATGGATCAGAAGGTGGAGAGAATGGGGCGGACGCTCAGCCTTACGGCTGAGGGCTTCAAAAAGATCGTGCCCGGAGACATTGATCCCGAGTATTACATCAGCGGAGCGGCCGGCGTATCCTATGATACGCTGTCAAAAGAGGTGAAAGAACTGGAAAAGGAGCTTCAGCCGGAGAAGAGCTGGGTGCTGAGCAATATGAAGGAATTTGCAGACCAGACGACATCTGTGGTGACAGGAGCCATGAAGGCCATCTGCCTGGTCATCCTGCTGGTTACCTTTCTGGTGGTGCTCTTTGTGGAATCTCTGCTGATCCGGAGCAAGGTGATCCAGGAGTGGAGAAATATGGGCGTCAGCCGTGCGCTGGGCATGTCCTCGGGAGAGCTGAAGAGACAGATCATCTGCTCCAACCTGCCGTCAGTTGCTGCAGGCGCGCTTATCGGTGCGATCCTCGGCGGATTCGTTGCAAAAAAAGGTGTTCTGGCAGCCTTTTCCATCTTTGGCCTGAAGGATATTGCGTTCACCGTGGACTTCCCCTGGCTGCTGATCACCGTCGCGGGTATCGCGCTGGTGGCTGCCCTTGCCGCATGGCTTTCCGGAAGAAGACTCCGGACAATGAATCCGGTGGAGCTGATCACGGAGGAGTGATCATAAGAGAATGATCATAAGAGAATGGTTATAAGAAATATTAAATTTTCGACAGTTTTATTTTACATGACATTGGCATTCATGGTAAAATAAAGCAGCAGGCATCCTGCAGGGCGGGATGCCTGTTTTTCTACAGGTTCCGTTTGCAGGCGTCCGGTGGACGATTTTGAATGGGTAAAGGAAGATGACCGAAAATCATTATGACTGCCTCATTGTAGACGATGAGGCCGATCTTGCCGCTATGACGGCAGAGTATTTTCAGATGTTCGAGGTAAAGACTGCGGCCGTGAATTCTGCGGAGGAATGCCGCTCCTTTCTGGCAGAAAACGAGGTGGAGCTGGTGCTGCTGGACATTAATCTGGGGGATGGCTCCGGCTTTGAGGTGTGCAGGGAGATCCGGGAGAAGCAGGAGATCCCCATTCTGTTCATCAGCGCGCGGCAGAGCGATGATGATGTTCTTGTGGCGCTTTCCATTGGCGGGGATGACTATGTGAAGAAGCCCTACAGCCTTTCGGTGCTTCTGGCAAAGGTGAAGGTGATCCTGAAGAGGATAAGGCGCTACCGGGCAGTGAGTAAAAATACAGAAAACACCGCCTCCGCAGTAGAAAGCCCGGCGGAGAAGGAGCTGCTCAGGCTCGAGCCGGAAACCATGTCGGCTCTGGTCCGGGGGGAACGCATTCCGCTGAAGGCCAGGGAATTTGCTCTTCTCAGCTGCCTCTATGACCACCGGAATACCATTGTCACGAAGGATACCCTGTTCCGGGAGGTCTGGGGAGACGCCTTTTACGGCGATGGTACCTTGAATGTGCATATCCGGAAGCTCAGGGAAAAGCTGGAGGAGGATCCCAATGATCCGAAGCTGATCCAGACGGTCTGGGGGACTGGTTACAGATTGGAGATGCCGGAATGAAGAAAATCCTGATGCTGGCAGGGACCTTTTCTCTGCTGATGCTGCTCCTGTTTCTGCTTCTCCTTCGGGGCGATGGGGCGAAGAACAGTAAAAGAAATATCGCCCGCTATAACGATATGCTCTACCGGATGGCTGAGGATTACCGTGCCGGCGCGGATATGGAAACGCTGGAAACGGCCTATGGATGTACATTCATTCCGCAGGAAAAGGCGGATGGGCTGGGGAACCCGGAGCTGGCGGAGCTTCATGCATCCGGAGCACTGATCCTGGATTTTGCTCCTGCCGGAGAGGTCCTGGGCAAGGTGGCCTGGAACGACAGGCAGGAGGAATATGCGAAAGATCAAAGGGCGCTGCTGATCAGGGGAAGGCTGATCTGGCTCGGACTTCTTCTGGCGGGCAATCTTTTTCTTCTCATTCTCTACTTTTCCATTCTCCGCCCGGAGCGGGAGATGGAGAGGTTTGCCGGAGAGATTGCCAGAGGCAGCCTCGATATTCCGCTTCCCATGCACAGGCATAATATGTTCGGAAACCTGACGGAAAGCTTTGATCTGATGCGCGAGCAGCTGCAGCTTTCCAGAGAAAGAGAGGCACAGGCGGAAAAGAATAAAAAGGAAATGGCACTTTCCCTCTCCCACGATATCCGGACGCCGGTGACGGCGATCCGCGCGGCGTGTGAAATGGTGGAGCTGATCTCGGCGAAGGAGCTGAAGGAAAAGGGTGATGATCCAAATCTGGAAAATATCCGTGACAAGGTGCGGATCATCGATGCCAAGGCGGAGACCATAAGCCAGCTGACGGATAATATCCTCAGCGTTTCGCTGAAAGAAATATCGCATATCCAGGTGGATGTGAAGGAGGAGAGTTCGGAGCTGATCGCCGAATTCTTACACCGGCTTCAGAATTACGGCGAGATCATATTGGAAAACGATATCCCTGCCCGCCTTGTGTATATGGACCGGCTGCGGATGGAACAGGTGATCGATAATATTGTCGGAAATTCCCGCAAGTATGCGGGGACGGCCATTCATGTCCGGTTTACGGAGACTGCCCCTGACGGTGAGCAGAGGTTTATCCGCATCAGGATCAGCGACCGGGGGCCGGGCGTGCCGGAGTCTGAGCTGCCCTTTCTTACGGAAATGTATTACCGGGGCAGCGGGACAGCAGGAAAGTCCGGCGCGGGCATCGGAATGTATCTGGCCAGATGGTATATGGAAAAGCAGCGGGGCGGGATGGAATACTATAACGACAATGGTTTTGTTGTCGAGCTTCTGGTCCGGGTGGTATAATAGCCTTTCGCCGAAAAAAGGTTTTATAAATGACAAAAATATGATAAAATGGATATAACACATCGATTCATAAATGGCCGGATTAAATGCCTGCCTATTCAGTCTGGCAGCGACCGGGCCTCTGCGTCATAAACCGGGCGGAGCCTCAGGATATCAATAGGGAAGGGGATGAATATGAGCAAGGTTTTTCGTTATACATTGGGCATTCTCCTCATTGCACTGATGATCGTATGCGGTGCAGGCTGCGGAAGCGATAAGGGCAGTCATGTGAAAACGGATTATGATTCACCCGCAGCAGTGATCCGGGCTCTGAATGACGGCGGGAATGTAGTCGGAAAAACAGTCAGAGTCAAAGCAATGGAATCGTCCTCCGGCGGTATGATCTACCATGATGAGGATTCCTCGCTGGATGCGGACATTTATGTTTCGCTGATCTCCGATACGGACATAAAAAAAGGAGACATTGTAGCTGTGAGGATCGATTCGGTGGATAAGCAGTTGGATAGGGGCTATTATATTTTCGGGTCGAAGCAGTAAACTGGCAGCCGCGGACGGACTGTTCGTGGCTGTTTCACTATATCTGCATTGCGGCGGTCGAGTAAAAACACGGAAAATGAAGGAAACGAGGATACAGGGACATGATACCTGGAATTGTATTATCACAAGATTCAGCCAAGTGGGGCTGTCTGATCAATGGAGAGTATTTTGCTGAGGAATTCCAGCCTAAGGAAGGCTACAGCTATGAAGAGGTTACCTCGGGCCGGGGAACGGAACGCTTCCTCCGGCAGCTGGGAAAGGTAATCGGTGACCGCCTGGGAGGCGTAAGCGGATATGTACTTACCGTGGAACGTCTGACCATGAGAAAGAGGATCGACCTGACGCGGGCGGCGGAGAAGGCAGGGATCAAGCTGTTTGGCATCATGGATGAGGCGGCCGCCTCGGCTTTTGGTATATCTGTTTCTTACGGAGTTGAGGAAGGCTCTTACATGCAGTTCTGGATCCATGATGAATATGGATTCTTTGATGCTTTTGAGCTTTACGAGGATGTCTGCGAGATGTCTGACAAGCGGTGCTGGCCGCTTGTTCTCAGCGGGATCAATGAACCGGATATCGGAAAGCTGAGGGAAAAGCTGAAGAATATCGTGAGCGGTCTGGAGCAGATCAGAGAGTTCGATCATATATATCTGGGAAGAATGCCGAAGGCTGTCAGAATCATGGTGGCTGGTCTTTTTCCTGCGGAAAAAGTGGTGGATAACTGGGATGAGGATGTCAGTATCCTTGTAGGTACACTGACACAGGCTGGAAAGATGGCAGGGCTCAAGGAAGTAAAAGATCCCCTGCTGCTGAACTGCTCCGGTATATCGGTGAGCCTTGGAAATGAAGAGATCCTGCCCATGGGCGATACCCTGCCGGGAGAAAGAAAAACGGAGATCAGCTGCGAGGAGATCGATAATGATAACCGGCTTATGCTGACCTTCCGCGAATCCGACCCCACAGAGCCGCTGCTGGAAATCCCTATTTCCCTGGAGGATATCTGGAAGGGAGACAGGAGCGAGACCATCTCTGTAATTGTCACCACCAATGTGGACAATACCTTTACGCTGAATATGCGCAATATGGAGCGGAGGGAAACGGAATTCTACGACTGGAAGGATATTCTTTCTCTCCTGCGGAAGGAGGATGCGGCCAGGCTTGATGAGAAGACGGCGGCCATGGAACCGCATGCGGCAAAGGCGCAGGCGGAAATAACAAAGGAAGATGTCGCAGAAGCCGGAGAGGCTTCCGGAACGGAGAAGGAAGAGCCGGAAAAATCGGAGAAAGCAGCCGGCGGGTCTGAAATGAGCGGGGCAGCTGACGCAGATACCGCTGATGGAAATACAGAAGCGGCAGAACGTCCGGATGCTGCTGAAGAGGCGGAAGAATCCGGAGAGGATAAGATGGAAGAAACCGCCGGTGAAGAGACAGTGGAATCCGGAGAAACAGCCGGAACAGAGGCGGAAAAATCCAGAGAGGATACGATGGAAGAAACCGCCGGTGAAGAGACAGAGGAGTCCGGAGAGGCTTCCGGAACAGAGCCGGAGGAAGCCGCAGAGGTGGAAGAAGAGGAAGAGGTTCCCAACGTCTTTGAAACAGAGCAGGAGCTGGAGTTTGATCCATCGCTTTTCTCACACCCCGAACCTAAGCCCGTTACCGGGGTGAAGCCGGTGTCCGGACCGGAGCACGTTACTGAAGTAAGGCCGGCACCGGAGCCGAAGAAGGAGTCCGGACCATATGCCCGGATTATAGAGGAAAGAAGCGCGGCTCAACGCCGCAGGAACCAGAATGATCCCGCCGCACAGGAAAAGAGGGATACGCTGAAAAAAATTCTCCCCATCCTGGACTGTGTGGATTTTGGCCTGATGAATACTACCGGACCCATGAAGGCGGAGGACGCCCGGGAGGGTCTTACGGCAACCAGAAGAAAGATGCTGGACGTTCTGGCCGAGCTTGGCGTTACGCCGATCCCGGCGGATAACGTGCCGTTCGATGTGAATGTGCATGAAGCAGTGGGTCATATCGAAAGCGGGGTTTACCCGGAAAACTGGGTAGTGAAAGAAGTACAGACAGGCTTTATGATGGATGGAAGAGTGCTCCGGTACAGTAAGGTAGTGGTGGCAAATTGAAAACGGTTTTATGCTACGGTGATTCAAATACATATGGCTATGACCCGGAAACGGGTATGCGCTTTCCCCGGAATGTCCGGTGGACCGGACGGCTGCAGAGCCTTCTGGGGGAGGAGTATATGGTTATTGAAGAGGGCTGCAACGGCAGGACCACGGTTTTTGATGATCCGCTGGAGGGCTGGAAGAACGGAAGAGACTATCTGAAAGCCTGTCTCAATTCTCATAAACCGGTGGATATTGTGATCATGATGCTGGGCAGCAACGACCTGAAGGAGGTATTTCATGCGTCCTCCGGGGAGATCGCGGCCGGCGCGGAGGTGCTTGTGCAGGATATTCTCTCGTTTACCCGTATCAAGCAGGGCCGCGTGCCGGAAATCATTCTGACTGCGCCTCCGGAAATCGGGGAGGGCATCATCCATTCCGCTTTCTATGGTCATTTTCTGGAAAACGCAGTAGAGCGGTCTAAAGGCCTTGCCTCCGGTTACCGGGAGGTGGCGGATAGAAACGGCTGTATATATGTGAATGCAGCGGAATATGTTCAGGCTTCCCCGGTGGATTCTCTCCACCTTTCCCCGGAGGGGCATAAACGGCTTGCAGAGGTCTTCTGCGATGTGATCAGGGGTTTGGGTCACAGACAGTAAATAGGCAGGACAGTTATTTACCGGATAGCCTTGAGCCGGATATGTATATTGATGATGGAACCTGCCGGAAAACGGCAGTAATAGCAAAGGCGGTGGCTGATTATGTATGCAAAAGAATTTATTAAATATGTTCTGGACAGCTACAACATGATTTATCAGCTGCTTGGTCTTCTTGTCATTCTGCTGATCAGTGTGCATATATCCAACAGGGTTAAGAGACTGACGCTTGTGGTCGTAGTGCTTCTTTTTGCGGAATTATTTGCATTTAATCTGGAAAAATGGACCCAGACGTTTGAAAAGCTGAGTATGCTCCGGCCAATGCTGACCGCTGTTGTATATTCCATGTATCCGCTGATCCTGATTTGTATTATGCAGATCACGGTAAGGGAGAGGATATCGCCCAGAATGTTCATGGCGCTTCTTATCCCGGAGATCCTGAGTATCCCGCTGTTCATCACCTCGCAATGGACACATCTTGTCTGCTGGTTCTCGGAAGACAACCATTACCAGGGAGGGGCTCTGAGCAAATGGCCATATATTCTGTTCGGCTATTACATTGCTGTATTCCTCTTCCAGAATTTCCGTTATTTCAGCAAATATTCCCGGATTGACCGGCTGGTCATTTCCTATATCGTCAGCGGTGCGGTAGCCGGCGTGATCTATTATATCGCAGCGGCAAACCATAAGGACTACAGTACGATCTTTACGGATTCCATCACGCTTTATTACATTTATATCTATATCCATATGGCAAAGGTGGATCCGCTTACCGGACTTCTGAACCGGCAGAGCTATTATCAGGATATGCAGATGAATGCGAAAAGCATCACATGTGTGGTATCGGCGGATATGAACAATCTGAAGGAGCTGAACGATGCGTATGGACACGAGACCGGAGACAAGGCTCTTGTTTCGGCTGCATCTGTTCTTCGGGACTATTCCGGAAACAGTGAGCACCTCTACCGCATCGGCGGAGATGAGTTCATACTCTTCTATATGGATCGGGACGAACAGACCGTTGTGGATGCGATCGCGAAGATGCGCGAAAAAATGGCGGAAACCATCTGTTCCTGCGCGTTCGGATATGCTATGCATGATCAGGATTCTTCCCTGGCTGATACTGTGGCTGAGGCGGACCGCAGGATGTATGAAGATAAAGCAGCCATAAAGGGAGCGCTGGCAGGCGCACGGGCGGCCGCTGAATGAAGGGCCGGAGTGCCCGGGCGTGCGTGTAAGGATGAACCTAGTGCTTCCGTTTTTAATTAACACGACTATTTCTTGCCTGCTTATCCATGGCGCCCTGGCATTTCATGCCAGGCAAGTCTTGCAGTGCAAGACTTGGTTTTGCCTAAGCAAAACGCGTGTGGCTACGCCACATCGGATTTTCAGAGAAAATCCGACCTAGAATAGCACAGTTCAAAAATCCTCAGCGTAGCCCGCTACGCCTACGTTTTTTGTGCGCAGCCGAGTCATCAGAATTTGCATTTATGCAAAATTCTGTTTGACGAGGCCGCATCATCGAGTATCGATGAACTGCACTCTCGAATAAGCATTCTGCGCAATAGTCGCATTAATTTAAAACATCAGCACTAGTTGGAATTAGTACACCGATTCTTAAATAACTAGAAGGTTAATAACGGAGAGGCAGAAAAAAATCATGAATATTTCCCAAAATCCATCTGCGATAAGATCAAAAAAAGAGATCACCGATGCATTACTTAATCTAATGCAGGATCACCCTTATTCTGAAATATCTGTTAAACAGATAGTCTTAGAAACACCACTGGAAAGAAAAACATTTTACAATAACTTTTCTTCCAAAGATGATGTTCTGGATTCTATTATAAAAAATGCTATACATGAATACGTTTTAGCACTTACCGATTCACCAAACGGACCTCTTTCGGTAATCTTTGAATTCTGTAATAAGAACAGGAAACTGCTTGAACTACTTCATAAGAATAATCTTCTCTATCTGCTTTTACTGAAACTTAATGAAGTAATTCCAGAGCTAAACCGCTGCCTTGATATGACAAGCAACCCATTTGCCCAGATGATTGGAGATCTTGATCCCGATTACCTGATTGCTTTTAATATAGGAGCTATATGGAATGTTATCTTCAAATGGGTTGACCGTGGAATGAACGATTCTCCCGAAGTAATAAAAACTACACTTGAAGAATATCTGAAG
>DFHD01000014.1:0-4041 GCA_002372545.1 Lachnospiraceae bacterium UBA3732
GGGCATGACTATCAGACGGTTACGCTTGTCGGGGAATAAGAGAAATAAGGAGGAAGAAAGGGGACCGGGATCGATATGATATATATTGGCTGCCACCTGTCAGTAACGGACGGCTATGAGGCCATGGGTAAAACCATGAGCCGGTTTGGCGGAAATACCTTCGCATGGTTCACGCGAAATCCGCGTGGAGGAAGAACGAGGCCGGTTGTCCGGGAGGATGTGGCGGCACTGAACCATCATCTGAAGGAAAAAGGATTCGGGCCGCTGGTTGCCCATGGCAGCTATACGATGAACCTGTGCTCAGCGAAGGAAGAAACCCGTGCGAACGGACTGGAGATGCTGAAAGCTGACCTCGAACGGATGGAACTCCTTCCGGGAAACACCTATAATTTTCACCCCGGCGCACACACCGGACAGGGAGTGGAGATCGGAATCGGGCAGATTGCATCGGCATTGAACCGTTTGGTGAGAGCGGAAATGAAAACGACGGTATTGCTGGAAACCATGGCCGGAAAAGGAACCGAAATCGGCGGAACATTCGAGGAGATCCGTGAAATATTAGACCGGGTCGAGTGCGCAGATCGATTCGGGGTATGCTTTGATACCTGCCATACCTGGGATGCCGGGTATGACCTGGTAAATGATCTGGACGGGGTGCTTCAGCACTTTGATGATGTCATCGGTCTTTCAAAGCTGAAGGCGGTTCATTTTAATGACAGTAAAAACGGATGCGGCTCTCACAAGGACCGCCATGAGAAGCTGGGAAGAGGGGCGATCGGAATGGAGGCAATGAGACGGATCGCACTGCATCCGGCACTGCAGGGACGTCCATTCATCCTGGAAACGCCGAATGATGACGCGGGATACATGGAAGAAATCCATACTGTCCTGCGCTGGTCAAAGGGATCCTGATATCCACCATGGACGGCGGAATGCTGATTTCGGATGGGGGTTCTACCTCACTCCGGATAAAGACTTCACATATCGCTGGGCAGGAGAGAATGCCATAGTCAATGAATATGAGCTTGATGAGTCTGGCCTGATTATATTCTGAGATAAAGTAAGTTACCCGTTGAGATAGCGATCGAAGCGGAATTAAGGAGATAGATACGATGAATATGATGGACCTTATTAAAAGCAGAAGAAGCGTAAGAACATTTGACGGTCGCAGCCTGAGCCGCGAGCATGCAGAGATGATCCTGGCATTTGCGAAAGATGTTGAAAACCCATATGATCTTTCGATCACGTGGCGGATCCTGAGTGCGAAGAAGCACGGCCTGTCCAGTCCGGTTATTGTCGGAACGGATGCATATATAGCTGGTAAGATGCGGCGTGTGCCGCATGCGGAAGAAGCCTTTGGGTTTTCGTTTGAGAAGATCGTCCTGTACGCACAGTCCTTCGGTGTCGGTACCACATGGATTGCAGGAACCATGAAACGCTCAGCGTTCGAAAAAGCAATGGGACTTGAGGAAGACGAGGTCATGCCGTGCGTAAGCCCGCTGGGATATCCGGCGGCATCGATGTCTGTCCGGGAAGGCCTGATGAGAAAGGGCGTCAAAGCGGATTCCAGGATCGGTTTCTCAAACCTGTTTTTTGACGGTAGCTTTTATAAACCGCTCACTGAGGAAAGCGCAGGAGAGTTTTTTCAGGTATTTGAGATGATCAGGTGGGCGCCTTCCGCCGTAAATAAACAGCCCTGGCGGGTAGTCATGAATGGGAATGAATTTCACTTTTACGAGAAGAATACCAGGGGATATGTGAATGATGGATGGGATCTCCAGAAGATCGATATGGGGATTGCGCTTTGTCATTTTGTCTGCGGTGCAGAAGAGAAGGGGATGAAATACCATCTGGAAATCAAGGATCCGGGGTTGTCTGTTCCAGAGAACACGGAATATATCGCCACATACTGTATCGATTGATAACAATCACCGGATGCCGTTGCAGGACTCCCTCCAACAAGCGAAACCCGTTTCTTCGGAAGCGGGGTTTTCTTTTTGCTTTCCATGAGATAAAGGGTGTTTTATACATAAGGAGTATGCTATAGTTATATATCATGAGACAAATAAAACGACCAGATACAGAATTATAGGAGAGGAATACTATGGCAGAGAGAAAGCCGAGAGCAACGAAAGAAGAATCTCTGAAGGCGAAGATTGCAAGTAACCTTGAGCAGCAGGCAAAGCTGGCTGCAAAGATCGAGGCGCTGCAAGTAATTGAAAATGACTTAAAACAGCAGCTCGCTGATCTGAGCAATGCCGCAAAGAAAGCAGAGAAAGCCAAAGAAGCCAAGGCAAAAAAAGCCGCTAAAGCGAAGGAAGAAAAGGAATTGCTTAGAGCAATCTCAAAGAGCGGCCTCAGTATGGAAGCTGTAAAGGAAAAGCTTGGAATCTGATCAGTTGAAACAAAAGATGTTTTAACAGATCATCCTTAAAGGGCGAATGCCATTTCAATAAGTCCTGGAGTGTACGTACGACCAAATAAGCAGGCCACATTCCAGGAGTTATTATTATTGTAGTATCCAGCCTCCCATAAGAATACGATGTCAAATCAATCTGAATCATCTCTCAGATATACCTTCATGCCAGTTGCCTGTTTAATACCACAATGTTCTTTGTCTCCGTAAGCCTGTGAAGAAAAGATCCTCGTGCTCGTTGCGAAGGAGAGATCAGCATGTTTCGAAAGGGGAGTCTGCAGGATGCGGACATGGTGCTGATATATAATACGGCATCAAAGCGGAAGGAGACACCGCGCCTGAACTTCGGTGCAGACAGATATGGCAGGTATACTTTCGGTTTGACCGGTCAGTGTTGGAAAGAAGCCCGGACCCGGTTACGGAAAAACTGACAAAAAAGAAAACCTGGTGCCGGGAGATGTCAACAATGGCAGACGGCTGACTAAAATGATCCGCGAGAAGGTTAAAGTATAATGAATCGAAAGACTGTAATAGACTATATTAAAAAGAAATATGGTGCCTCGCCGGAATATCTCTGGAAGCGTTATCCGGATTATGCTGTCTTCCGGCATGAGGACAATAACAAATGGTTTGCACTGACGGCCAGCGTTCCCGGCTTAAAACTGGGACTATCCGGCGAGAATCCAATCGACGTGATCAACCTGAAGATCGACGACGTGTTCTTGCGGGATATGTTGATCCGGGAGGCCGGGATTATGCCTGCATACCATATGAACAAGCTGCACTGGGTCACGGTGCTGCTGGATGGGACAGTGAGCGGGCAGCGGATATATGACCTGATTGAAACGAGCTTTATGGCGACGGCTTCCGCAAAGAAAAAAGA
Source organism: Lachnospiraceae bacterium UBA3732 (assembly GCA_002372545.1). Classification (GTDB taxonomy): domain Bacteria; phylum Bacillota; class Clostridia; order Lachnospirales; family Lachnospiraceae; genus Eubacterium_Q. Next base: position 3,300 of record DFHD01000014.1, read on the forward strand.
AAAGGTGCGGCCGCCGAAGGAATGGATTGTTCCGGCCAATCCAAAGTACTATGACATTGAGCATGCTTTTGATGACGTAAAAGAGATCAATTGGAAGCAAGGAGCCGGGATTAAAAAGGGCGATACGGTCTTCATGTATGTGGGAGCGCCTGTATCGTCAATCCTTTTCAAATGCAAGGTTACGGAGACGGATATCCCATACCAATACCAGGACAAGAACCTTACCATTACGACGCTGATGAAGATTCGGTTTCAGAAACGATATAAATCCGATCAGTTCACCTTTGAACGACTGAAATCAGAATATGGTATTTATGCTGTTCGCGGCCCGCGCGGGATCCCATATTCATTAAGCGAGGCCTTAATGAAATAAAGAATAAATGTGCTGATGCAATGGATTGGGCGGCAGATGAAAGGGTAGAATGAAGATTATGGTCAGCGCCTGCCTGGCAGGTGAGAATTGTAAGTATAACGGTGGCAACAACCGGAATGAAAAGGTTCTGCAGCTTATGACGCAAAATGAAGTGATCACGGTTTGTCCTGAGCAGATGGGAGGCCTTCCGACACCGCGTGTTCCGTCAGAGATCAAGGACGGAGTGGTTACAGCTAAGGATGGCAGGATTGTGGATGTGGAATTCCGTGCCGGTGCCGCAAAGTGTCTGGAGATTGCCATGTGCGAGCAGCCGGATCTGATCGTGCTGCAGTCCAGAAGTCCCAGCTGCGGAGTAAAGCAGCGGTATGA
>DFHD01000014.1:4108-4688 GCA_002372545.1 Lachnospiraceae bacterium UBA3732
GGAACATTTACCGGAATACTGGTAGGTGGAGCTGGTGTGACCGCGCAGCTTTTGATGGAGAATGGATTTAAGTGTGTGGATGTGGAGGACTTATAGGTATGGGAGAAATCAAATCCTGTTCCATGGATCATGTCAGAAGATACGGGGAAATCTATGCGAAAGCTTTTTCCGGGGAGCCGTGGAACGATCCGTGGAAAAAGGATGCATTATTCATAAGGAGTATGCTATAGTTCTATATCATAAAACCAAATAAACGACCAGTTACAGAATTATAGGAGAGGAACACTATGGCAGAGAGAAAGCCGAGAGCAACGAAAGAAGAATCTCTGAAGGCGAAGATCACAAGTAACCTTGAGCAGCAGGCAAAGCTGTCTGAAAAGATCGAAGCGCTGAAAGCGATTGAAAATGACTTAAAACAGCAGCTCGCTGATTTAAACAATGCCGCAAAGAAAGCAGAGAAAGCCAAAGAAGCCAAAGCAAAAAAAGCAGCAAAGGCGAAGGAAGAAAAGGAACTGCTTAGAGCAATCTCCAAGAGCGGCCTCAGTATGGAAGCTGTAAAGGAAAAGCTTGGAATCTGATC
>DFHD01000017.1 GCA_002372545.1 Lachnospiraceae bacterium UBA3732
GAAGCCGGAGAACATCAACATTCTGAATGGTATGACCGACGATCCGGAGGGTGAGTGTGCAAGATATGAGGAGAAGATTGCTTCCTACGGCGGGATCGACCTCTTCATGGGCGGTATCGGCGTGGACGGACACATTGCTTTCAATGAGCCCTACACAAGTCTGGCTTCCCGCACAGGTGTCAGAAATCTGACCACAGATACACGTATCGTCAACAGCCGTTTCTTCGGCAACGATCCGGAGAAGGTTCCCTCACAGGCCCTTTCCGTTGGCGTTGGTACAGTAACCGATTCCAAGGAGGTTCTGATCCTTATCAACGGCCATAACAAGGCAAGAGCTCTTGCCGCAACAGTTGAGGGCAGCGTAAGCCATAAGTGGACCTGCAGCGCTCTGCAGATGCATAACGGCGCGATCATCGCCTGCGATGAATCTGCCTGCGGCGAACTGACTGTTGATACCTATAAGTATTTCCTGGACATTGAAAAGAAAGAGAGGCTGTAATCTATGTATACGATCCAAGACCTTTACGACCTCGATCATACACTGGCGGCGGATTACCTGAAGCAGTTTACCTATCCCTGGGAGGCGCTGAAGGGAATCAAAGACATGATCCTTCAGCTTGGCCCTACGCTGGGCGAGGATTATGAAGAGGTTTCCGAAAACGTCTGGGTGCATAAGACGGCAAAGGTATTCCCATCTGCTTATCTTGGCGCTCCCTGCATCATCGGCCCCAATACAGAGGTTCGTCACGGAGCATTTGTCCGCGGCAGCGCGCTGGTGGGTGCTGACTGTGTAGTCGGAAATTCCGTTGAGCTGAAGAACGTGATCCTTTTTGATCATGTGCAGACGCCGCATTACAATTACGTGGGCGACAGTATCTTAGGATATTTCTCCCATATGGGAGCCGGCTCCATTACTTCCAACGTAAAGAGTGATAAGAAGCTTGTTGTTGTGCATAACGGCACGGAGCAGATCGAGACCGGTGTGAAGAAGTTCGGTGCAATGCTGGGCGACTATGTGGAGGTTGGCTGCAACGCAGTCTGCAATCCCGGTACGGTGATCGGCCGGCATTCCAATGTTTATCCCACTTCCTGTGTCCGGGGCGTTGTTCCGGAGAACAGTATCTGGAAGGATAACGGTGTAGTGGTACTGAAGGAGGAGAGATAAATGGGCAAGTATTTCGGAACCGACGGCTTCCGCGGTGAGGCCAATAAGGATCTTACTTTTGAGCATGCAGTAAAGATCGGCCGTTTTCTGGGCTGGTACTACGGAGCGCGTCAGAATAAGAAGGCAAAGATCGTGATCGGTAAGGATACCAGGCGTTCTTCCTATATGTTTGAATATGCGCTCTGCACGGGCCTCATGGCCAGCGGCGCAGATGCGTATATCATGCATGTCACCACCACTCCCAGTGTGGCTTACATTACCAGAGTGGATGATTTCGACTGCGGTATCATGATCTCCGCTTCTCATAATCCGTATTACGACAACGGCATCAAGCTGCTGAACGGCAACGGGGAGAAGATGGATGAAGAGACCATCCTGAAGGTAGAGGATTACATTGACGATAAGCTGGAGATTCCGGTAGCGGAAAGAGACGGGATCGGCCGTACGGTAGATTATGTTTCCGGCCGGAACCGTTACATTGGCTATCTGATCTCTATGTCCAAGTTCAGCTTCAAGGATGTGAAGGTGGGACTGGATGTGGCGAACGGCGCTGCATGGTCTATAGCCAAGGCAGTATTCGACGCGCTGGGCGCAAAGACCTATGTCATGAACGCCGAGCCTGACGGCTACAATATCAATACGGACTGCGGCTCCACACATATTGAGCATCTGCAGAAGTTCGTTGTGGATAATGGTCTGGATATCGGCTTCGCTTACGACGGCGACGCTGACCGCTGCCTCTGTGTGGATGAAAAGGGCAACGTGGTAACCGGAGATCATATCCTGTATATCTACGGCCTTTACATGAAGGAGCGCGGCAAGCTGCTGAATAACAAGGTAGTTACTACCGTCATGAGCAATTTCGGCCTCTACAAGGCGCTGGATAAGGTCGGCATCGGCTATGAGAAGACAAAGGTCGGCGACAAGTACGTTTATGAGAATATGGTAGAGAACGGACATCGTATCGGCGGCGAGCAGAGCGGTCATATCATCTTCACCAAGTATGCCACCACAGGCGATGGTATCCTGACGAGCCTGAAGATGATGGAGGTTTATCTGGCAAAGGGGAAGCCCATGAGCGAGCTGGCAGCTCCCGTGGTATTCTATCCGCAGGTACTGAAGAACGTCCGCGTAAAGTCCAAGCCGGATGCGCAGAACGATCCGGATGTGCAGGCAGCCGTTAAGAAGGTTGCCGAGGAGCTGGGCGACACCGGCCGCATCCTGGTAAGAGAAAGCGGTACCGAGCCCGTGATCCGTGTTATGGTTGAGGCGGAGAGCGATGAAATCTGCGAGAAGTACGTAGACAGCGTTATCGATGTGATCCGTTCCAAGGGACATATCGTAGACTGATCCGGCGTACCGTCTTTTCAATAACCGGATCAAATGCCTGCCAGCCTAACCTGATGGCAGAGTTTCAAAAACCTCAGCATAGATGGTAATTAAAAAACACCCGGGAGTGTCCCGGGTGTTTTTCTGATGATCATGTGATGATTATATGATGACTATCCAATGAATATCTAATGATTATCCGGAATCTTTGTCCTTCATTCTTCTGAAAATATTAGCAAGTATCGCTCCGGAAATGTTATGCCATACGGAGAATATAGCGCCGGGAACCGCAGCCATGGAAAGATCCGGAAACGCTGTGCCGGCAAGGGATGCTGCCAGTCCCGAGTTCTGCATTCCGATCTCAATAGACAGCGCCTTCTTCTTGCTTGCCGGAAGCTTCAGGAGTATTCCAAGCAAGAAACCTGCGGCATAACCCAGAAGGTTATGCAGGATCACAACTGCAAACACCACTACACCGGTTTCAAGGATTCTTTCTGAATTATGGGATACCACCGATGCAACGATCAGTGTTATGGCCGAAACTGAAATAATGGGCAGACCATCTTCGGCCTTTTCGGTATACTTACCCCAGAATCTCTGAATAATAAAACCAAGAGCTATCGGAATTATCACAACCTTAACGATAGACAGGAACATGACCGGAATATCTACCGTTACGGATGTTCTGAGGAGAAGCCAGGTAATGGCAGGTGTAAGAAGCGGTGCAAGAAGGGTATTTACACTTGTCATTCCCACAGAAAGAGCTACATCGCCTTTGCTGAGGTAGGTTATAACATTGCTTGATGTTCCGCCGGGACAGGCTCCCACAAGGATCACTCCTGCCAGAAGGCCTGTATCCAGACCGAACAGTTTACCCAGCAGAAATGCGATCATCGGCATTATGGTAAACTGCGCAATACATCCGCACAGTATATCCTTCGGATGCCTGAATACCACCGCAAAATCCTTTGCTTTCAGGGTAAGCCCCATTCCGAACATTACTGCCATCAGCAGATAATTAATCCATGAGGTATCTATCCAGGTACAGGTCTTTGGTGCAAACAGCGCCAGCGCGGTCACCAGCAGCACCAGAACTGCCATATATTTTCCTATAAATTCATTTATTTTTTTCATTATTCCCCTATAGATGTATTTATTCAGGATTCCCGCTGTCATCAGGATCCGCTGTATCTTCCGGCGCCTGCGTTGCAAGGATTGCCGCGTCAATAGCACGGAAATCATCATTGGAAATGTAGAAGGAATCCTTGCTGGTGATGATGCGGACCTTGATGGTGACAGGATCAAGGTAGGTCATGGAGGACGTTTCCTGTGTCAGAATAAGGATCAGCCCGGAGGCAAAGGTTGTTTCGTACTCGCTTCGCTCGAAATTGTCGTAATCCCCTTTTTCCACACGCTGGTTGAATTCTTCCACATATTCCACCACCCGGTCATTGGTCTGGCGGATGATATCCATGGGATAAACCGTTACATCTACGTAGTAAACATTGTTGTTCTCATAAGCCGGCGACACCTCAAAACGGGTCTTGGCATAGATTTCCTTGGAGAGGGAGATGAGGGAGGTGGCCACATCATCGTTGGTGATCTCCAGTCCGTAATAGGAGGAAAGGTTATCGGCCAGGCGGGATACGTTCTGCAGATAAAGGGCATCCGCATCCTCCTCACTGGTGCCGGTAAGCTTGATATATTCGTTATAGATACCAAGATAATTGGCGGAGATCAGCGACTCCACATAGTCCCGGTAATGGGTGCTCCGTCCCTTATCACAGCCCGCCAGGGAAAGGATCATGACCAGTCCCAGGACGAGAGAGAGTATTCTTTTCGGTTTTGCATGATGCTGCTTCACTGCGTAACCTCCATAAAGTGAATCCCCGTCTCCGGCAGAAAAAATATATTTCCGCCGGGGGAGTTTTTACCGGCAGAAGAGGCCGGATCCATAATGCTGTTCCAAAGAACCTGTACCATTTTAGCATAAAACAGGGACGATGAAAACAATAAAAAAATAGTTTCGTGTGTTTTCATTATCTCTCAGTTGTGCTATAATGGCAACAGCAACAGATGAAGAATGTATCAGAAAGGGGTAACCATGGAACTGAATCTGAAAACCGTATCTTTCGGCGGATACGATAAAAAGGCCGTTGAGGCTTATATTGAAGAACAGGAAAAGCAGAAAAAGGATTATGAAGACCAGATCACAAGTTTGAAAGAGGATATTACCAAGCTCAGCGAATCGGTAAAGAGCCTGCAGGTCATGCGCGAGGCCAATACCAGCGAGGCCAAGACCACCATTGACAACCTGAAGGTGGTGAATGAGGAGCTGGAGGAGGAAAACCAGAAGCTGAGAGATGAACTCGATCAGTTCCGCAATAAGGAAAGCGAGTCCGCCAGTCGTTATGAATCCATTTCCCGGACGCTTCTGGCTGCCAGGGAATCGGCTGATGAGCTGTCCAGAAAGACAGAGGCGGAATGCGAGGCAAAGCGTCTGGAGGCTGAGACCTACGCGAAGAACATGACCGAGGAGACCGACAGGGCTTGTGAGAATAAGAAGCGCACAACCGAGGAAGAGTGTACAAGGCTGATCAATGAGACAGAGACCAGCTGCCGTGAGCAGAAGGAAAGCACGTATTCCGAGTGCGATACCATGCGCCGTACAGCGAAGGAAGAGACCGAGCGTCTCACCAGAGAAACCGAAGAGGGCTGCGCGAAGCTGAAGTCCGAGACCGAGGCTGCCTGCGCAAAGCTGACCAGAGAAACAGAAGAGGCCTGCGCGAAGCTGAAGGAAGAAACTGAGACAGCGTGTGAGACCGACCGCATGAACTGCCGGGAGGAGATCCGCCTGAACAGAGCGACCGTGAAGAGAGAATTCGATTCCATCGGCAGCTTTGTGGCTCAGCTGAAGGAGGCTGTGGCGAATGTGACGGAAGCAGTTGAGGAAACCGAGAAGCTGACAGACAGTGCATTTTCCGATCTCTTGTAAGGAGAAAGGATGAGGACGGAAGCCGGTAGATTTCTCCGCGTATCCGGAGGATTATCGGCTTTCCCTGTTTTTGCAACCAGCATCATAATTGTTTTGCAGAGTGCCGTAAGCAGTTTTTATAAGCTTGCCTGAAAAACGGTATTATGTGTACGGACATCCCGAATACCTGCCGAACAGTTACAAGTGATGTATCGATCCGGGAAGGGGGGAATCCGGGTGGATAATGAAAAGAATTATCTTTACAGAGCAATTGAAAAGGCCGGGGTGGTCGTGATCGTAAAGCGGCTGATGAAGGCCTATAACGGCAAGGTCAGGATTGATTATATTTCCGACAATGCCGATTATTTCGGGCTGAATACCCGTGCGGTCCTGGACGGCTACCGCCTTCTTGAGGATTATGTTCATCCGGATGACCGGGAGAAGCTGAAGTATGAGGTGGCTGTTGCCCGGGCCAACCGGATGGATTATACCTGCGAGTTTCGCTTTGTGGATGACGGGGGCAGAATGCGTCCGCTTATTTTGGATGCGATGTTTACCGAGGATGAGCAGGGTGACGACATTACGGAGTTTCTGGTCAGAGAGCAGACCTATCAGAAAAAAGCCGACGAGACAGCCGGGGAAAAGGACAGAATGGTCGGGGATATTTCCATTAGCCGGCTTTTCGACGATCTGAGGATCGGGGAACTGATCCGCGAATTTGCCGCGTCCTTTAACCTTTACTCGGCTGTGATGGACATGAAGGACCAGGTCATCGGGAATCCGGTGGGTCCCACGGCGTATTTCGGCGAGTTCTATGAAATGCTCCGGAATCCGAACAATCTGGAGTATTTTGAAAATATGCGGGCCTGCATCCGTTCCGGTGAGGGACCGGTCTATGAGGAGATTCCGGATGGAAATCCGGACAACCGGCTTTCGGCGGCGCCCATCATGGTAAACGGGATATATATGGCCACGTGGCTGCTTTATGCGCATACGCGTCAGCAGAACCAGGTGCTTTTCCATGTGCAGGAGCAGCACGGAAAGATCGCGTCTATCCTGTCGGATATTCTGAGCAGGCTGGCCTTTCAGGAGAGCGGCGGAGAGGAGCTGGCAGCGGTAGAGGACAGGCTGAACTTTTTGCTGAACGAACGAAAGATCCTTCTTGCGCTCCAGGAGCTTTCCGGGGATAAGAAAGAACTCTTTCAGCGGATGTCCGAAGCCGGCAGTCTGCTGAATCTGGATTATATCGTTTATTATTCGCAGGATAAAAAGAATCCGGAGCGCATGACTCTGGAGGATTACTGGTCGCGCACCGGAAAGAGCGCGGATGCCGAGTCGGTCTTTGTCTGGGATAATGATCATTATCCGGCTGAGGTGCAGAGACAGATCCGTGAGGGCGGGCTGATCGTGGATCAGCGTAACATGACCAACCAGATGCGTGTGGAAGTGTTCGGCGGAACAGTACGGGCCATTATGGTCTTCCCTGTCATGCAAAAGGGACAGTATACAGGCCGGCTGATCTTTATTGAGTCGACAAGAGAAAGAGTCTGGAGAGAAGATGAAATAGACTTTGCCAGAATGCTCTGCAAGCTGGTTGCCAAAAAGCTCCGGACCCCCAAGAGTATAAAAAAGACAGCGGACGGAGCCGCGTTTGAGATATTTGACCTGGTGGAATATCCGATTTTCGCCAGGGACAGCGCCACGGGCGAGGTGATCTTCTCCAACCGGGCCATGAATCTGGCTATCGGCGTGGACTTTACGAAGAAAAACAGCTTCGAGATCATTCCGCCGGCGGTGGACGCCTTCGAGGGCTACCGGGATGCGGAATCCGCATCGGAGCATGAGGAGGAAAAGCAGGTCACCAGCCGTTTCCGCCGGTATATCAGCCGGCTCTCCGGCATCTATAACGTGACTGAGCACCGCATGAAGTGGAAGGATAAGAAACCGGCTTCTCTGTTTATCTTGCAGGAAGTAAAAGAAGAATCATTCGGAGGATACTAGAATGGCCAATCTGGACCTGGGGATCGATCTGGGGACATCAAATATTCTTGTTTATATGAAGGGACAGGGAGTAGTGCTGAACGAACCCTCTGTCATCGCGTATGACAAGGAATCGGACCGGATCGTGGAGATCGGAGAGGAAGCAAGACTGATGCTGGGCAGGACGCCCGGGAATCTGATCGCCATCAAACCCCTCAGAAACGGCGTGATCTCGGAATATACCAAGACAGAAAAGATGATCAAATATTTTATCCGTAAGGCAATCGGCCGGAATTTCTTCGGCCGGCGTCCCCGGATTTCTGTTTGCGTGCCCTCCAACGTTACGGAGGTGGAAAAGCGGGCCGTGGAGGAGGCTACCTATAACGCCGGCGCACGGTTTGTGAATATCGTGGAGGAACCCATTGCCGCAGCAATCGGCGCAGGCATCGATATCACCCGTCCGATCGGCAATCTCATTGTGGATATCGGCGGAGGAACAACGGATATCGCTGTGATCTCCATGGGCGGAGCGGTGGTTTCCAGCTCGCTGAAGGTGGCCGGGGATGAGTTTGATGATTCCATTATCCGTTATGTCCGCAAGCGTCATAATCTGCTGATCGGCGATCGGACGGCGGAGGAGATCAAGCTGAATATCGGAACGGCCTATAAGCGGCCGGAAAATATCTCCATGGATGTAAGAGGAAGAGACTTGGTGACGGGACTTCCCAAGACGGTTGTCATGACCTCGGATGATTCCGCAGAGGCTCTCCGGGAAGCTGTCGGACAGGTGGTTGAGGCTATCCGCAGCGTGCTCGAAAAGACGCCGCCTGAGCTGGCTGCGGATATTGCGGACCGGGGGATCATTCTTTCCGGCGGCGGCGCGCTTCTGCATGGTCTTGAGCAGCTGATCGAGGAAAAGACCGGCATTACCACCATGACGGCGGAAAAGCCCATGGAGGTTGTGGTGATCGGAACCGGAAAATACCAGGAATATCTGGAAGAGACAGAAAAACTGTAACGGATGCTGAGAGAAGGCTATATCGAAAAAATCATATACCGGAACGAAGAAAACGGCTATACGGTCCTTGAGGTTGAAACCACGGAGGGAAACGAGGTTTTTCACGGGACCGTTTTTGGCGCGGCCGAAGGCATGTATGTCAGGGCTGAGGGAGAGTATGTCTACCATCCGCAGTACGATCTGCAGTTCCGGATGGATACCTGCGAGCTTTCCATGCCGGAGGATCTGACCGGGATCGAACGCTTTCTGGCCTCCGGCGTCATTAAGGGCGTAAGGGAGACCATGGCCAGACGGATCCTGCAGACCTTTCGGGAGGATTCCCTCCGGATCATGGACGAGGAGCCGGAGCGGCTGGCGGAGATTAAGGGCATATCCCTGAAAATGGCAAGAAAGATGGGGGAATCCTATCAGGAGACCAGAGCGTACCGGAATGTGATCATGTTCCTCTCGAAATACGGGATCGGCGTCAAAATGGCGGTGAAGATCTACAGGGAATTCGGGGACGGGATCTACAAGGTGATCAAGGAGAATCCCTACCGGATCGCGGAGGCGGTTCCGGGCGTCGGCTTTGTTACGGCGGACCGGATCGCGCTGGGCAGCGGAATGGCCCGGGACAGCAGCATCCGCCTGCATTCCCTTGTTCTTTATATCCTCGGGGAATCCGGAAACCTGGGACATATGTATATCCCGGAGTCCTGGCTGGTAAAAAAGGCCTATGAGCTTTCCGAGAGCGAGGAGGAATTCGGGGAATTTCAGGAAAGAATACATGATCTTCTGCTGGAAATGACCATTGCCGGCAAGGTCATGATGAAGAATACGCCGGATGGTGAGGTGGCGGTGTACGCTGCCTGGGATTATTATACCGAGCTGGGAAGCGCCCGGCTGCTGAACGATCTCACCCTGCACTATGATATAGATGAGAGCGAGCTGGAAACTGCCATGAAAAGGGTAGAGAAGGAATGCGGCATCCAGATGGAGGAAATCCAGAAAAATGCTGTGGAAACGGCCATCCGCTCGGGAGTCAGCGTGATCACAGGCGGCCCGGGAACGGGGAAGACCACCATTATCCACGCCATTATCAAGTACTTTGAGCAGCAGGGCGAATCGGTTCTGCTTGCCGCTCCCACGGGCCGGGCAGCCAAGAGGATCACGGAATCCACAGGCTATCAGGCCAGGACCATTCACCGGCTGCTGGAATTCTGCGGTATGCCGGAGAATAACGGGGAGGATGTCAAAATGACCTTCCTCCGGAACGAGGAAAATCCGCTTTCCTGCGACGCGCTGATCGTGGACGAGGCGTCCATGATCGATTCCCGGCTGTTCTACGCGCTTCTGAAGGCGCTGGTCAACGGGACGAGGCTGATCCTGGTCGGAGATACGGACCAGCTTCCGCCGGTCGGCGCGGGAAATGTGCTGCATGATATCATTGCCAGCGGATGCTTTCCGGTGACGGTCCTGCAGAGGATATTCCGGCAGGCGGAGGACAGCAGTATCGTGGAAAATGCCCACAGGATCAAGGACGGCATCCATCTGAGCATCAATAATAAAAGTAAGGATTTCTTTTTCATCCCCCGAAGCGGTACAGAGGCCATCCGGGAGGAATGTGTTAAGCTGCTCCGGGATCAGCTTCCCGGATATCTGGGCGTGGAGCCCGGAGAGATCCAGCTGCTGACGCCCATGCGGCGGTACGAACTCGGCGTGGAGGCCATGAACAGGACTCTTCAGTCGGCCATTAATCCCCCGGGCAGGACGAAAAGGGAGAAAGCTTTCGGAGAGGTGATCTTCCGCGAGGGAGATAAGGTCATGCAGATCCGGAACGATTACAAGCTGGAGTGGAAGATCTACCGGAACGTCCCGAAACGGGAAGGCCTTCTGGATGAGGGGATCGGCGTATTCAACGGTGATATGGGGACTCTGGTGGAGGTCAACGACTTCGATGAGGAGCTGGTTGTGCTGTTTGATGACGGCCGGATCGTGACCTACGATTACCGCCAGGCGGATAATCTGAGCCATGCCTTTGCCATTACGGTGCATAAATCCCAGGGAAGTGAGTATCCGGCAGTGGTGCTCCCCCTTTACAGCGGTCCGAGAAAGCTTCTCAGCAGGAATCTTCTCTATACCGCGGTTACGCGGGCCAGGCAGATGGTGGTTGTGGTGGGTAACCTGAAGCTTGTGAATGATATGATCGACAATGTACAGGTCCAGAGACGGTTTACCGGTTTTACGGAGAGAATAAAGGAAATATATGCAGATACTGACTGATCTTATTTTTCCGCCCCGCTGTGCGGTCTGCGATGCCGTGCTTCCGGCGGGGGAATGGGGCGCCTGCAGAGCCTGCAAGGCCAGGCTCAGGTATATCCGGGAGCCGAGATGTCTCCGCTGCGGCGGGGAAATGCCCTACGGCTCGGAGGAAGAGTACTGCGGAGGATGTGCGGGCAGAAAGCTTTCGTATGAGATGGGCTTTCCGCTTCTCAGCTATGTTCCGCCGGTGTCGGACGCGGTGGCGGCCATGAAGTACCATGGAAGAAAGGAATATGCGGCCTTCTATGCCTCCGAGATGCTCCGGGTCTTTTCGGCATCCTACAGGCTGGCTGCGCCGGAGGCGGTGATCCCGGTCCCGGTTTCCGCAAGAAGGCTGCGGAAAAGGGGCTATAATCAGGCTGAACTTCTGGCGGAGTTTATTGCGGAGGGAATGCAGCTGCCCATGGATACCGGTTTTCTTCGCCGGATCCGTAATACGAAGCCCCAGAAGACTCTGGGGAGCAGCGCCCGGGAGGACAATCTGAGGGCATCCTTTCTGGCGGAGACGCCTCCGGGAGAAAGGCCGTACCGCACGGTGCTTCTGGTGGATGATATCTATACCACGGGAGCAACGGTGAACGCCTGCGCGGAAGCCATGAAGGCGGCGGGGGTGCAGAAGGTATATTATACCAGTGTTACCATTGTGAACCGGAGTGACGAGGGAACTCTGAAGAAATAAACGATTTTTGCATGGAGCAAAGGAGGAAGAACATGAAGCGAGTGGCGCTGATCTTCGGCGGAAGATCCAGTGAACATGAGGTATCCTGTGTTTCGGCCGCCAGTGTGGCTGAGAATCTGGACAGGGAAAAGTATGAGGTGATCCTGGTCGGGATCGAAAAGAGCGGAAGATGGCTTCTGGCAGATACCATCGGTTCTCTTCGGGACGGCAGCTGGAAAAACAGCGATACAGAGGTTATTCTTTCTCCGAGTACCGGAAGAAAGCTTCTTCTGAGAAAGGGAGATTCCTGGCAGGAAAAGGAGATTGATGTGGCGTTCCCCATGCTTCATGGCCTCTGGGGAGAGGACGGAACCATCCAGGGACTCTTTGAAATGGCGGATATTCCCTACGTGGGCTGCGGCACCCTTTCCTCCGCAGTCTGCATGGATAAGCTTTTTGCCAAGCAGGTGGCTGCCGAGGCGGGCATCATCCAGGCGGACTTTGTACCCGTTTTTGCTGAAAAACTGGCGGATATGGACAGCGTGATCGAAGGGATTGAAAAGAAGGAGGCTTATCCGGTATTCGTGAAGCCTTCCAATGCGGGATCCTCCGTGGGGATCACAAAGGCCCATGACCGTGAGGAATTAAAAAAAGGCCTTCTGGAGGCGGCAAAGCATGACAGAAAGATCCTGGTGGAGGAAACCATTGTAGGAAGAGAGCTGGAGTGTGCGGCCTATGGCTGGGGGGAGGAGACTCTTGCCAGCGGCGTGGGAGAAGTGATCAGCGCAGCTGAGTTCTATGATTATGATGCGAAGTATAATGATGCGGCCTCCCGAACGGTGATCGATCCGCCTCTTCCGGAAGGGAAGAAGGAGGAAATCCAGGAGGTGACGAGGAAGATATTCCGCTGCTGCGACGGCTTTGGCTTTGCCAGGGTGGATTTCTTCCTGGAAAAGGATACGAACCGGGTCGTATTCAGTGAGATCAATACTATCCCGGGACATACGGCGATCAGCATGTATCCCATGCTTATGGCTGCTTCAGGCTATCCGATGCCGAAGTATCTTGACGGGCTGATCGAAATGGCCTTTTCCCGTCATAAAAACGGAATGACAGAAAAGTAAGAGCCAGGGAAAGGAGCATGGCGCACACAAGGACCAGAACAGAGCCGGCTGTGCTGCCCATGAATTTCTTTGGCTGAAGATAAATGGCCAGACTGAAGGTCATATGCAGAAGAAGCGGCGGGAGGATTCCCCCGCTTTTTTCTTTCAGAAAACCAAGGATCAGGCCGAAGATCAGGGCAAAGCTGCTTTCGAAAAGATTGAGATTGTACAGGGCGTAGCAGAAGGCGCTGAAGATCACTGCCGGAAGGGCGGTAAGCGCCTTTTTGGCAAAATGCAGGGTGACGCCACGGAAAATGATCTCTTCCGCGAGCGGAAGAAGGAAAATACCGGAGATGAGATAAAGGACCGAGGCGTCTGCCGTCGTCATTTCCCGGATGGCAGAGCTGTATTTTTCCATAGCCCCGGGAAAAAGGTTCTGCAGGGTGTAAAGAAAGGCAGTGAGCATATACCGGAGGCAAAAGCCCAGAGGAAGAAGAAAAAGGTAGGGCAGGGGATGCATATATTTTGCTCGCAGCACCCGCTCAGCGGTTTTTCGCTCCACGGGGGCACCGAAGGTGCGTGTCCAGCCGGGAAAGCAGATGTGGCTGTACCAGAGACCGAAGACCACGAGATAGAGAATGGACCGGCAGGTGTGGAAAATGTCCGGTGTGACCGCCAGGTCAAAGATCGAATCGATCCGGTTTAAGGGAGAAAAAAAATAGGAGATGGGGATGGAGGCAAAATACGCCACCAGCGCCAGAAAAAGGCATAAAAAAGGAGGGAGCAGCGCCGGCAAAAGATAAATTTTCTTTTTCTCCCGCATGGTCTGTTCCCTCTTTCCTTAATCTGAATGGATATCAGCTAAATGCTCTAAATCTGATAATCTCAGCCGGATGATCTCAGTCTGTTCATTTCAGCCGGATCAATCGACAATTTTCTTTTCTCTTTCGCGGCGTCTCTTTTCCTCTGCCCGTGCTGCCTTTTCGTCTGCCTTGGATTTCTTCATGGCAATATCGGTCTGGAGCTGCTTCTGGTATTCTGCCTGACGCTCAATAAGACGCTCGGAACGGCTCTTCTTCTTTTTCCTGCCCTTCTCATCCACGGCTGCGGCTTCTTCCTGCTGCTTCTTCTTGGTTGCTTTATGCAGGGTTTTTACGCTGGTAAGATAGATTCCGCTGACCATGGCCTTTACCTCGCCGTGGCTGGGTACATCGGAATAAATGGCTTCATCACAGATCAGGGTGGTGATCTGCGGCCCGATCTTGGCCTTCACCACCGGTATCTTCGCCTTCTGATACCTCTTCGGTGCCTGGTCCATCACGGCCTTTGGCAGCTTGGCATCTTTCATTGGCATGATCTTTTTGTCGATGATGAACATGCTTACCGGCTGGGCTGCTGCTGTGATCTCTTCACGCTGCTCCAGCTGTTTCTTCTGCATCTTGTTACCGAAGTAGTACAGGACACCGAGAATGGCCAGAAGGACCAGTAGGATGATACCTACGATAATGAGTATTTTCACTGTGTGTTCTCCTTAATTCTTTTTTCGTTCTGTGCACGCGCAGTGCATGTTTCGCGCATGCTTCATGTTCAGCGCCTAGTGCTGTCAGATCCCGGAGCCGGCTCCGCTTCCGTCCTTTGCGGCGGCCGGACTCTTGTGGCTTTCCAGCATGGCAGTGATCCGGTCGGGAATGCTGCGGTAGAATTCCTTCCGCTCAGCCGCTTCCATGCGCCCGGGATAGACAGCAGGAGCAAACTCGATGATGACGTGCCTGCTCCGGATAAAGTGCAGGAAGTTTGTTTCCAGGATCCGGTCGAAGCCGGTCATGGCAACAAGGACCATGGCTGAATCCGACTTTTCCGCCATCCGGTAACCGCCTGTTTTAAAGGGCAGCAGCGTATCGGTATGGTTTCTTGTTCCTTCGGGGAAAAGGCCGAGGGAAAGTCCCTTGCTCATCCGATCCGTGCCCTCTTTTATGGTTTCCAGTCCGGCACGGACGTTTTCCCTGTCCAGAAAGAGGCTGCCCATATCTTCAATATAGCAGTGGAAGAGGGGAACCTTCAGAAACTCTTTCTTTGCCACAAATCCCATAGGTCCCTTGGAAAGGGTCTGCAGGATGATGATATCAAAATAACTTCTGTGATTACCGATAAACAGGGCGGCCTGATCCTTATCCGGCAGGTTTTCCCGGCCTCTTACCTCAATCCTTGTACCGGCCAGGAAGATAAGACCCTTGAAGAATCCTCTAACCAGCTTCTGGGACTTTTTCCATGCCTTTTCCGGGTGCTTTTTGGAAAGCGCCTTGTGATACCAGTGCACAGGCATCATGAAGACTACGGACAGGACGGCCCAAAGACCGCAAAGAATCAATCTGATCATACGCTTTACCTTCCATACATTTTGGCTGTTTCATAGAGACGGTTGGCCAGATGGTCGGTCAGAGCCTCCTGCTTATAACGCCAGGACCAGTTTCCCGTTCCGACGCCGGGAGTGTTGAACCGTGCCCAGGAGTCCAGCTCCAGCACATCCTGCATGGGAACGATAGCCATATTGGCAACGGATCCGAAGCATGCCCGGATGAATACCCAGCAGACATCACTGGCATCTGTGCTGTAGTAGCGTCTCAGCTTATCCCTGGATGCCTCATAAGCATGCTTGTACCAGCCCAGAGTGGTGTCGTTGTCATGGGTTCCGGTATAGCAGACACAGTTGCGGATATGATTATGGGGCAGGAAGCTGTTTTCATTGGGGTTTTCAAAAGCAAACTGCAGGATTTTCATGCCCGGAAAGCCGAAGCGGTCCCGGAGCTCGATCACGGATTTGTCAATCTCGCCCAGATCCTCGGCAATGATGGGCATATGGTAACCGAGAGTTGCTTCGAGTGTGGTAAAGAAGTTTTCTCCGGGAGCGGTAACCCATTTTCCGTTGATGGCGTTTTCTTCACCATAGGGAACAGCCCAGAACTTATCAAAGCCGCGGAAGTGGTCGATCCGAAGGAAGTCCGTCAGCGTAAGCTGATGACGAATCCGGGCAAACCACCATTTATAGGCCGTCCTTTTGTGCTCCTTCCAGTTGTAGAGCGGATTGCCCCAGAGCTGGCCGGTAGCGGAGAAATAATCCGGCGGGACGCCGGCCACAACCGTGGGATAGCCCTCATCATCCAGAAGAAAGAGCTTTTTATGGGTCCACACATCCACGCTGTCCCAGGCAACGAAGATCGGGATATCGCCGATGATGGAAATATCACGCTCGTTGGCATAGGCCTTCAGCTTCATCCACTGTCTGAAGAACAGGAACTGGATAAACTGATAATAGCCGATTTCCTTTTCCAGCTTTTCTGTCCATTTCCTTCGCTCGGCGGCGGTGGGATTCTTCAGGCTGTCCTCCCACATATACCAGGGAGCGCCCTCATGGTAATCCTTGCCAGCCATGAAGAGGGCGTAATCCTCCAGCCATTCATTTTCTTTCTTGAAGTTTTCGTATTCCTCCTGCTGCGCCGGATCGCCGGAAAACTGATCCTTCACCTCCGGATCGAGGTAGCGTTCATAGGCAGCCTTCAGCAGGCCGGTCTTAAACTGGATCACATCCCCGTAGCAGATATCTTCGGGATTCCACTGGGGCATGTTCTGAAAATCGCTGTCATAGAGAAGTCCGAGCCTTTTCAGCTCCTCAGGGTCGATGAGAAGAGGCTGTCCGGCAAAGGATGAAAACGGCTGATAGGGGGAATCCCCGAAGCCGGTATGTCCCAGCGGGAGAACCTGCCAGGCGGTCATGCCGCTTCTCTGCAAAAAGTCTACAAAATCATAAGCCCCTTTTCCCAGATCGCCGATGCCGTAGGGGCTCGGAAATGAGGTGGGGTGAACAAGAATACCGGCGTAACGCTTGGGTCCGATATCCACGGTTTCCAGGTTGCCCATCTGTATATCCTCCACTATTTGATTCACTTTGCTTATTATAGCTTTTTAATAAGGAAAAGGCAAGGAACTTTATAATACGCCGGGTAATTCCGGAATAATGACACGGAAGTTTGATAAATGGGGATTGATATATCTTTCTGTTTGTGATAGAATCCACGTTTGAATTGTGTAAAGGATTATCATAAAATCCATAAAATCCAAAGGAGGAAGACGAAAATGTTCAAGAAAAAGATCGCAGCAGCTATTTTGGCAGGCCTTATGGTATGTTCTCTTGCAGCATGCGGAAGCAAGGATGAAGGGAAGACGGATGCACCCGCTTCTACTGCGGCAGCTACAGAGGCAAAAACAGATACCACAGAAGTAAAGAAGGACACCGAGGCGCAGAAGGAAACCGAAGCAGAGAAGAACACCGAGGCGCAGAAGGAAACCGAGGCGGACGCATCGAAGGATGAAAACGGGGATGTACAGGCTGAGGAGAAAACAGAGGCTCAGGCTGACCAGGGTCAGAATCCGGCAATGAATATCATTGGTACATGGGCGCATGAGCGTGCAACCATGACGGTTACGGCCAATGGCGACAAGGGCGCAGATTTCTACATTACCTGGTCCAGCAGCGCTGCCGAGCATGCAGAGTGGACAATGCATGGTGAGTTTGACGGTGATGATAAATTCTTTTACTATGACTGTGTGAAGAAGCATGTTACCTACAGCGAGGATGGCTCTGTTGCCGAAGAGGTTGAGGAGTACACAAAGGGTTCCGGCGCTATCGTTGTCATGGTGAACGAAGGCAAAACAGAGCTTCGCTGGGATGATGACCAGGAAAACGCTGGCTCCGGCTTTGTATTTGATTATGTAAACTAAATCCGGCATAAAAAAAGACCGGCGGCGCCTACCGGCGCCCCGGACTGTTACGGCTCCGAACGCACGATCAATTTATAGAATCAGAGCGCTTGTTCCGCCGACTTTCTTACGCTTCCGTAACTCGCTGCGCAAGTTCCGGGGATTTTGCTTCGCAAAATCAGGGAATACGAAACTTGCTCCGCTCAAACATCCGGAAGCTGTGGAAAGTCGTTTGCGAAACTTCGCTGCTGATTCTTGATAAATTGCGTCATGTTCGGAGCCGTA
>DFHD01000050.1:0-3268 GCA_002372545.1 Lachnospiraceae bacterium UBA3732
ACAAACTGATGAAGCCTCTTTTTTCTGTCCTATTTTCTTCTCTTCCTTGCCTCTATTTCTCTTCCTTGCCGGATATGCAGCTTTCCGTTTTCAAGAAAAAAGGTAACCTGCAGAAAAGATAGGATAGATGCCCCCGGATATAATTCCGGAGGCATCCCGATTCCCTTCCGATTTCCTTACTCAATATACGGAATAACAGCTCCATCATAGGTTTCTTCTATGTAGCTCTGTATCTCCGCAGATTTCAGGGCTGCCGTAAGTGCCTGAATCTTTTCACTGGATTCATTTCCTCTCTTTACGGCAATGATATTGACGTAGGTCCTGGCTGCTTCAGAGTCCGAGGTCTCAAACGCTATGGAATCCTTGCCGACAGAAAGTCCCGCTTCCAGTGCATAATTTCCGTTCAGTACAACAAATGCCACTTCATCTCTCACTCTGGATACCTGTGCTGCCTCCAGTTCCTGAATTTTCAGATTCTTCGGGTTTTCTTCAATATCCAGAATCGTTGCTGTAAGTCCTGCTCCCTCCTTCAGCTTGATCAGGCCGTTATCCTGCAGCAGAAGAAGCGCCCTTGCTTCGTTTGTGGTATCGTTGGGAACCGCAATGGTATCTCCATCTTCAATTTCTTCCAGCTTACTCTTCTTTCCGGGATAGATGCCGAAGGGCTCATAATGGATACCCGCTGCGGAAACAAGATCTGTTCCGTTTTCTTCATTGAAGTTATCCAGATAAGGAACATGCTGGAAATAATTTGCATCAAACTCGCCGCTTTCCACAACCAGGTTCGGCTGTACATAATCTTCGAACTCTGTAACCTCGAGTGTCCATCCCTGTTCAGCCAGAATATCCGCTGCAGCGGCAAGGATCTCTGCATGAGGCGTGGGAGAAGCAGCCACGGTGATCTTTCCCTTAGGCTCTGCCGGCTGTGTTTTTTCTGTTTCCCCGGGAGCTGCACCACCTTCGATAACAAGCGTTTCCTCGAATTCCGCACCGTAAACATCGATCAGCGTGGCTTCATAATCTGCATGGAAGAACTGTTCATTTCCAAGAGCCTTGATTTCTTCATTGATCCAGTTCAGCAGCGTTTCATTTCCCTTAGATACAGCCGGAGCAATTGTATCTGCGCTTCCCAGAGAATCAATTCCGACTGTATAGCCTGCATTTTCCTTGGCAAAGGCAATAACCTCCGTATTATCATTTGCCCATGCAACGCCGGTCTTATTCTCAAAGGCGCTCTTGGCTGCCGCATAGGTATCAAACTTCTGCAGCTTTATATCCGGATAGTTTTCCGTCAGGTAGGTTTCGGCTGTCGTTCCCGTGATCACAATGACCTGCTCATCCTTTGCCACCTGGGAAAGGTCGGTGATCACGTGATCATCATGGGATACAACGCCAAGTGCTACATTCATATACGGAAGAGCAAAATCAACCTTTTCCGCTCTTTCCGCCGTGACCGTAAAGTTAGCCAGAACAATATCTACTTTGCCGGTTTCCAGGTATTCTACCCGGCTTGCTGCCTCTGTGGAAACATAATTTATCTTGACATCCAGGTCTTTTCCCAGCCTTTCTGCCAGATACACATCGTAGCCCTGGTAATCGCCATTCTCATCGACATATCCAAATGGGGATTTGTCGGAAAATACGCCGATATTGATCGTTCCGGATTCCTTGATCTCATCCAGTGACCTGTAGACAGCCGCAGACGGTTCGGCTTCCTTTGCGGAAGCACTCTTATTCTCCTTTTTGCCGCATCCGGCCAGAAGGCCGAGAGATGCTGCGGACAGAAGTCCCAAAATACCTATTTTCTTAAACCAGTTCTTCTTCATTTTATTTATCCTTCTTTCTTTTTTTGTTTTCGTCTAACCTTGATTCTGTTTCTCAGTTCATTTCTACATCGATGCCCTGAGGGCATTCGGAATTCATATTCTTTGTTTCTCATGTTCTGCTCCTTTCTTTTCTCTTTTGCAAACTTTTTTGCAAACTCTTTACCCTGTTACCCCTCGGCGAAGACGGTCTATTGTTCCTGCAGTGCCTTCGCAAAAAAAGATCCGGAACCCTTTCGGATTCCGGATCTTTTCGTGGGTGGGTTTATTGTAATCCAGCTACGGAAGCACACGGCAAAAAACCGCATGTCCGTATTCCCGAATGATCCGTGAATCCGAAGCTATGCAGCAGCACATTGCCATACACATCATATTCTGTTTAAACTGGTAATATGCGTTCATGCCGTTTCTCCTTTGCTTTGATGAGATGCAGTATACACCTATTCAACTACTATGTCAATAGGTATATGCAATTTTTTATATTTTTTTTCGACTGCTTTTTCGCTCGCCTGATAAAAACTGTATGACGATCACGGATGTCCCTAATGTTTTAACGTATCTGCCGGACAGCTGCGCCCGGTTCTATAATTCGATCAGCTCGTATTCCGTTACCCCAAGCCCCATAGCCGCAGCAGTGTCAATGGTATGCTCTCCGTTCCGGGATGTCACCCTCTCCATAAAATGATCTCGTCCAATGTCCCGGGACTGCTTTACCAGATCGACGCACGCCCGGTCGATGGCAACAGGATCCGTTCCGGCCAGGATACCGATATCCTTAAGACAGGGATCCTCCGCAATCGCACAGCAGTCACAATCCACAGACATATTGGCCATAACATTGATATAAACGATCCGGTCGGCGAAATGGTCAGCTACAGCAGAGGCCGCCTCGGCCATGGATTCCAGAAAAGCATCCTGCTCAGGCAGATCCGTCCATACAACGCCTTGCTCCTCCGCCTTTCTGTACTTGCCGGCAGAATGGATATTCACCTTTCCTGCACAGGAAGCACAGCCAATGGATAGCTGCTTCAGCGCACCGCCGAAGCCGCCCATGGGATGTCCTTTGAAATGCGAAAGCACCAGCATGGAATCGTAGTTCATGAAATTCTTTCCGACAATATCGCTGTCCAGATGCTTTTTATCCCGAAGGATGGGAATCTCCACGTCCGGCCCTTCCCGATCCATGAGATCCACATCAAAATAATCATTCCAGCCATGCTTCTGAAGCAGTCTAATATGCTTTTCAGTGGAATTCCTCTCGCCTTCATAAGCAGTATTGCATTCCACAAAGGTTCCCCCGACATGCTCTACCATAGGTTTCCAGAACGGAGGCCGCATATAATTCTGGTTTCCGTCCTCCCCGGAATGCACTTTAATGGCAATCCTGCCCGTGAGTTTTCTCCCCACAGCCTCATACAGGCGCACCACACTCTCCGGCGTAATGG
>DFHD01000050.1:3468-9278 GCA_002372545.1 Lachnospiraceae bacterium UBA3732
GATACCGCATTTCTTCGCTCCTCATAATCAGCTTACCACCAGTTTATCATAACAAAATATGATTTTTCCATATCTTTTTGCAATCTATATTCATTCATTTGATCATGTAAATCCTGACATTAATGATTTTTGTTAAATTTCAATAATAACTGGATTTTTTCCTGAATTTGCTTTATAATCGAAAGCGAAATAACCAATTCGGTTAAGAAAGGAAAACAAATGGATGCTATAGATGTAAAAATCCTGACTCTTCTTCAGGAAAATGCACGTTACCCTCTGAAGTACCTTGCAGAGAAAGTATATCTTTCCTCTCCCGCCGTATCCGCCCGGATCGAACGGCTGGAAAAGCAGGGAATCATCAGCGGTTACCATGTCAGCCTGAACCCTATCGTTCTCGGCTACCATATCACCGCCTTTATCAATCTGACCCTGGAACCGAAACAGAAGCCGGATTTCTATCCCTTCATCGAGAGCTGTCCCAACGTTCTGGAATGCAACTGCGTTACGGGCGCCTATTCCATGATGATCAAGGTCTGCTTTCCCAGCACCCAGGAACTGGATGGTTTTATCGGCCAGCTCCAGACCTTTGGGAGAACAGAAACCCAGATCGTTTTTTCAACTGCCGTTCAGCCACGGGGGCTGAAGCTGGGAGAACTGCTGGAGCATGATAACGAAGAAGAGCCGGAGGAATAATCCTCCGGTTCTTCTTTATGCAGCTTATATTGGACTTTGCTTTCCCATTTCTGCGGCGACGAATACCTGTTTTTATGATTGCGTTTATACCATCAGATATCATTTTTGCAGCATCAGATTTCTTCAGTTTCTATTTGCATAGGTGCGATAGTATTTACTGATTACCCTTTAGATGAGATAAAAAAGGACATCTTCAGTACTGTTTCAACTGAAAATGTCCTTTTATCTTTATTATCGCTTTGAGAACTGCGGAGCGCGGCGTGCTCCCTTCAAACCGTACTTCTTTCTTTCCTTCATTCTGGAATCTCTGGTCAGGAAACCAGCCTTCTTCAGAATGGGTCTGTACTCCTCGCCTGCATCACACAGCGCTCTGGAGATACCATGACGGATCGCACCAGCCTGACCGGTGAAACCGCCGCCATATACGTTAACCAGTACATCGAACTTGCCGGCTGTGCCCGTTACGGCGAACGGCTGACGAACGATTACCTTCAGGGTCTCAAGACCGAAGTAATCCTCGATGTCCTTCTTATTTACTGTAATCTTACCTGTTCCCGGCGTAACATATACACGAGCAACGGAGCTCTTTCTTCTGCCGGTTCCATAGAATCTTGAAGACTTTGCCATGTTCTTTGCCTCCTACTCTTAGTACTTGATCTCAAGCACTTCAGGCTGCTGTGCCTGATGCTTGTGCTCCGGTCCTGCGTAAACAAACAGCTTCTTGAACATCTGTCTGCCCAGGGGGCCCTTCGGAAGCATACCCTTTACTGCATGCTCTACAGCAAATGTGGGCTTCTTGGCAAGGACTTCCTTAAGAGTAGCGGACTTCAGACCACCGATGTACTCGGAATGTCTGTAGTAGATCTTGTCCTCCATCTTCTTACCGGTCACTTTAATCTTCTCTGCATTTACAACGATCACATAATCCCCTGTATCAATATGGGGTGTGAAGGTCGGCTTATTCTTGCCTCTCAATACCTTTGCAACTTCAGATGCCAGACGGCCAAGTGTCTTGCCTTCCGCATCCACCACATACCATTTTCTCTCAATGGTTGCAGGACTAGCCATAAACGTCTTCATCGCAGGCGTTCCTCCTTATCAAAGTATCAAACAATCGAATTCATTATCTTTGCATGTGCAAGCTAACGGTATGTCGTTCCGGGGCATTGGCCGACAAACAGTCCACTCGTCACGAAAACATATTTTATCCCAAAACCAGCCTGTTGTCAAGGGATTTTCCTGACATTTTTTCTGATCCCGACTTTTACAACTTCGCCCGAATAGTCGGAAAGAACGCATCCGGATAGCGGATTTCCTCCAGGCAGAGTCCTTTTGCTGGCGCGGTGGGGCCGGCCAGCGTCCTGTCCTTTTCCCGAAGAGCATATAGAACACTTTCCCGATTGCGAAGCCCTGCGCCAATCTCCACCAGGGTTCCGGCAATGATCCGCACCATATTATAAAGGAAGCCGTTTCCTGTTACGCGGATATAGATCAGCTCCGGCTTCTCGACGCTTCTTTGCACTGTTACATCATAGATAGTCCGCACCGTCGTCTCAGCACTTGTTCTGGCAGAGCAAAACGCCTTAAAGTCATGGGTTCCCACCAGATGTTTTCCTGCCAGCTCCATTCCATCCAGATCCATTTCCCCATAGCGGTGCATGCTGTATCTGTTCCAGAGGGGATTTTCCGTATCGCCGTTCCAGATGGTGTAGCAATAGGTTTTTTCCGTTCTCTGATGCCGGGGATGAAAATCAGCGGCCACCTCCCCGGACTCCACCACCCGAATATCCGCAGGAAGTCTCACGTTCATCGCCTTATTGAAACGCTCCGGAGGAATCGTGCTGTCCGTATCAAAAACACAGATATTCCCCAGAGCATGAACGCCGGCATCGGTGCGGCTGGCGCCGATCACATGGATTTCCTCCCCCGTTAGCGATTGAAGAGCCTTATTCAACTCCCCCTCGATCGTTACGGCTGTCGGCTGTTCCTGCCAGCCCGAATATGTAGTTCCGTCATATGCCACACGGCAGATGATCCTTCTCACCGTTCCCGTTCTCCTTTTTTATTATGCGTAACTGCTCAATAAAGGATATATGCAGATTACAATCTCGAATGCATACATTCCATTGCATGACGGATGTGTCTGTGTAAGAGACCTCAAAATGCCATAAGCAATTTATATAAATAGTAAAACCAGCACATACACCGCCATACCGGTCATCGCATAATAATCCTCTTTTTTAAACTGCAGGGGATGCACGCGGCTTCTATCCCCGCCCGCATCATAGCCTCTTCTTTGCATAGCAATTTTCAGATTACGCGTTTCCTCAGCCGCAGCGCTGAGTACCGGGATCAGCAGAGGGATCAGGCCCCCGCCCCTTTTCTCCAGTACCCTGTATGCCGCCGTTTCTTCAGCCTCTTTAAGCATGTGCCTGAATAGGGGAATAAAATGCCAGATCAGTACAATATTCAGAGCTGTGGCCTTCCGCATTTTAAAGCCGCCGATCAGCCCGTCCAAAGAGGAAATACAGCCTGTAACAGCAGAGATCAGGTAAAAGGCAAGCATGACACACAAAAGCCTGATACCTACCATAAGCGCCGTAACAGGTTTAACCCAAATCAAAAGAATAGCAGAAAGGAAAAGAATCAATATGGCCGGAATAAGAATGGCCCTTCCCAGTCTGGCAAGCGGGAGCCTGGCCAAAAGGATTCCCGCCATAACAAGAGCAAGGGGAAATACCATGCCCTGCCATCCGGTGACCACACAGGTGGAAACCAGATAGACGATCAGCAGATACTGCTTCATTCTGGGATCCAGTCTGGTCAATATGGAGTTTTTACGTTCAGTATACCATTCCAAGACGGAATTCCTCTCTCGTTTTATAGATCAGCAAATGGAATCGGGATCAGTAAACACAAAGCACATGCCGTTTTTTCTCTGTTCAGCTATCACTGCCTTTAACTTCTTCCGTTTATCCGCATCCAGCCCGGCCATGGGACAGTCTGCAGCCAGAAGTCCGCCTTGCCGGATCAAAGCTCCAGCCAGAGAAACGATTTTTTTCTCCCCAAAAGAAAGCTTTCCGGGATTTTTCTTCAGCAGCTTTTCCGGAAAGCCCAGACGGTCCAGCATTCCGCCGGCCATCTCCAGTTTTTCATCCTTACTCATTCCTGACGGGCAGCCGGAGTACACATCCTCCAGCACCGTATCCCTGATAAAATCTGCCGTCGGATCTGCCGATGAAAGTCCGGATATCCGTATGAGCTCCTTCCGGAGAAATATCGTTTCATTATCATGATATAAAACTCCCTCAGCCGCAGGCATCCGTCCGGATAAAAGATAAAGGAGCTCTGTTTTTCCCGTCCCGGTACCGCCGGTGATCCTGTAGCTGCCGCTTTCCCGGAAAGAAAAAGACATGGAGCGGCTTCCCGGATAGGGTCGCCAGTGGGAAACAAGCAGAAATGGATTCACTCCTCTTTTATAGACGCCGGTACAGCTGATTTTCATCTTCTGCTCTTCATTACGGTTTTTGCCGCCAATTTCAGCGGCAGGATCAGCATCCACGTTAGTACTCTCTTCTTCAGAAGCATCCTGTCCGGCCTGTTTAATCCCGATCCCCAGATCGGCAGCATGCATGATCCGCTCTGTTGAGTCATACAAATGCCCGCCGGACAGTTCATATATTCCATCTGCAAGCCTGAGCTCTTCCTGTCTTCCGGACACAAAAATCACTGTCTGTTCACGTTTTTTCGCATGGTGCAGAATGCTGCGGAACAGAGTATACGCCTCACCGGCATTCATCAGCGCGAAGATATCATCCATCAGGATGATCTCCGGCTCGGTAATGAGGAGTCCTGCAAGAATAGTCCTGATCTTTGCTCCGCTGGAAAGGATGGCCATTCTGGTTTTCCCTCCCGGAAGGTCATAATCCTTCAGCCATTTTTTTACGGCATATCGGGTTCTGGCAGGCTCCCAGCCGGCATTTTCCGGCCCTGAAGCGAGATCCAGTGCTACCGTAGCACAAACATCCGCTTCCCCGGGCGTCTGGGGCACATAAGCCACCTCACGGCGAAGCTTACGCTCATCGAGGTGGGAATAGGGATCCAGCCCGTTTACAAGCACCTCTCCCATTTCTGCGGGACGCCTGATTCCCGCGATATACCGGAGGAGCTCACTCTTGCCGCAGCCAGTGTCTCCGGTGATACCGATCACCGCCCCTTTAGGTACAGTAAGATCGATCTCACTTCCCTCCACGAGCCGCATATGAAGTTTTCGGAGTTGTATCTGATTCTTCATATTCTCCAAAACCCCGTTCCAGCCTGCTGAACAATCCCACTGCTTTTTAAAAAAGGCAGTTGGAAGAATACCTACCAACTGCCAGTCTCGTGATCATGTTTCACCTCTGCCGAGTGTCTCCGGCAGAATCATTTATTCCGGGCACAGCCAAAGCTTATACAAGCTCCAGGAATACCTCCATAGCGCCATCACCCTTACGCTGACCAATCTTTACGATACGGGTATAACCACCCTTGCGGTCAGCATACTTTACAGCATACTCATCGAAAAGCTTTTCGCAGAGATCAACCTTCTTGGTCAGTCTCTTCTTACCTGCTGCATCCTCAGGAACCTCAACAACAGGATAAAGGATCTTCATAAACTCACGTCTTGCATGCAGGCGGCTGGGCTTATCCTTCTTGATCTCCCTATCGATCTGATCGTAAAGAGTTACCTTCTTACCGTCAACCATGCTGGTTACACGCTTGCCATCCTTATCCTTACGGGCAACCTTAGCCTTTACCGTAAGTGTTTCGAAATTATCCTTCTCATCGATTGCCATCTTAATGATGTGCTCTGCAATCTGACGAACTTCCTTGGCTCTTGCCTCAGTGGTACGGATCTTTCCATGATAGATCAGCTGGGTTACCTGGCTCCTCAGGAGTGCCTTTCTCTGGTCGGATTTCTTTCCGAGTTTTCTGTACATTGCCATTTCTTTTTTTCCTTCCTACCCATTCGGGTCTTCACTGTGCGTACTGAATCCTCCAGGACATATTCTGTCCAGGGGAACACCGGCATTGGATACCGCTGGTGTCAAACTTCTGCGTGAGTGGTAATAAAAAAC
>DFHD01000050.1:9332-9609 GCA_002372545.1 Lachnospiraceae bacterium UBA3732
AAAAACTTTACCTTTGAAATCGGTCAAGGTAACCGATTTCAAATCCGTCCTTCGGACGGACTTCGCGCTTTCAGCGCTCGGGTGTGTACGATCAAAGTTTTTCTGATGAAAAACTTTGATCTAAATATCGCCGGCGTTCAGAGTGTAACCGAGATCTTTCAGCTTGGCAAGAACCTCCTGCAGGGATTTTCTTCCCAGATTACGAACCTTCATCAGATCCTCGGAAGACATCTCGCAAAGCTCGCTAACCGTATTGATGCCGGCTCTCTTCAGGCAG
>DFHD01000050.1:9656-12023 GCA_002372545.1 Lachnospiraceae bacterium UBA3732
GCTCTCTTCAGGCAGTTATAAGAACGAACGCCGAGCTCGAGCTCATCAATGCTCATATCTCTTGTGGTTGTTTCCACCTTCGGCTCATTGTCCACAACAACACTGACATCCTTTACGGAATCAGAAAGGTTCATGAACTGGCTGAGATGCGTATCCAGCACCTTAGCAGCAAAGCTTACGGCATCCTCCGGTGAGAGTGTACCGTTGGTGTAAACATCCAGTGTCAGCTTATCGAAGTCAGTGATCTGGCCTACACGGGTATCCTCTACAGTGAGGTTAACCCTTTCGATGGGCGTATAAATGGAATCTACAGCGATCACATCGATAGAAGGCTCATGCTCCTTATTCTTATCAGCGCTGACATAGCCACGGCCGTTCGTGATGGTCAGTTCCATCTCGAGCCGTGCATCCGGACCGTTCAGGTTCGCAATGACCAGATCCGGATTAAGGATCTCAAGATCGCTGTCAACCTTAATATCCGCAGCAGTCACAACGCAGTCACCGCTTGCTTCAATATAACCGATCTTGGACTCCTCAGAATTGGAACGGTTCTTAATGCAGAGATCCTTTATATTCATAACGATCTCCGTCACATCCTCCTTAACACCGGGAATGGATGTGAATTCATGCAGTACGCCTTTGATCTTAACATAGCTGACTGCAGTACCCGGAAGTGACGACAGCATAACGCGTCTCAGGGAATTTCCCAGGGTGGTTCCGAAGCCTCTTTCCAGAGGCTCCACCACAAATCTTCCGTAAGTATTATCATCTGATTTCTCAGCGATCTTAATATTCGGTTTCTTGAATTCGTACATTCGGTTTGTCCCATCCCTTTCTTCCAGATAAATTCCTTTTCTGTTAAGAAAACGAATTACTTGGAATAGAGCTCGACGATGAGTGTCTCATTCACAGGAACATCAATCTGTTCACGAAGCGGGATCTGAAGAACCTTACCATTCAGGTTCTCAATGCTTCCCTCCAGCCATGCAGGAACAGCAAAGCCGCCTGTAACCTCAGCAATATCCTTGAAACGCTGAAGAGACTTGGACTTCTCTCTGATCTCGATCGTATCACCGGGTTCACACTTATAGGAAGGAATATTTACGATCTTACCGTTTACAAGAACATGTCTATGGGTAACGACCTGACGAGCCTCTCTTCTTGTTCTGGCAAAGCCCAGACGGAAGATGATATTGTCAAGACGAAGCTCGAGCATCTGCATCAGGTTTGTACCAACCAGACCCGGCATTCTCTCAGCCTTCTTGTACAGGTTGCGGAAAGGCTTCTCCTGTACGCCATAGATAAACTTTGCCTTCTGCTTCTCACGGAGCTGCAGGCCATATTCACTGACCTTTCTTCCGCTGCGGGCAGGCCTTCTGTTAGACTTCTTATTTACACCGAGATATGACGGTTCCAGTTCCAGTGATCTGCATCTTTTCAGGACAGGTGTTCTGTTGATTGCCATTATACTCTTTACCTCCTATCAGACTCTTCTACGTTTCGGCGGACGGCATCCATTGTGGGGAACCGGAGTAACGTCCTTGATGGTAAGAACCTCCAGCCCGCAAGCTGCCAGAGCACGGATTGCTGCCTCACGGCCGCTTCCCGGACCCTTAACCATTACATCGATTGTTTTCAGACCATAAGGTGCTGCCGCCTTTGCAGCTGTCTCAGCTGCCATCTGAGCCGCATACGGAGTTGACTTTTTAGAGCCGCGGAAACCAAGGCCGCCGGCACTAGCCCATGAAAGTGCATTCCCCTCGGAATCTGTCAGTGTGACAATTGTGTTATTGAAAGAAGACTGGATATGTGCCTGTCCATGCTCAACGACGCGTCTGTTGCGCTTCTTTGTTGTCTTCTTCGCAGACTTAGTATTAGCCATGAATCATTTCCCTCCAATCTTATTACTTCTTCTTGTTTGCCACGGTCTTCTTCGGGCCCTTACGTGTACGTGCGTTGTTCTTTGTGTTCTGACCACGTACGGGAAGACCCTTTCTGTGACGAATTCCACGGTAGCATCCGATTTCCTGAAGCCGCTTGATGTTCAGAGCGGTTTCTCTTCTCAGATCACCTTCTACCATAACTGACTCATTTATGATATCACTGATTTTCCTTACTTCATCATCCGTAAGATCACGGACACGGGTATCCGGATTTACATCCGCCTCAGTGAGGATCTTCTGGCTGGTTGCCAGACCGATACCGTAAATATAAGTAAGACCGATCTCGACACGCTTGTCTCTCGGTAAATCTACACCTGAAATACGAGCCATTTTTTACCTCCAATTTCTCTCTTATGCTTTACTTATTTCATAGCAGACAGGATCAGCCCTGGCGCTGCTTATGCTTGGGATTCTCGCAGATCAC
>DFHD01000018.1 GCA_002372545.1 Lachnospiraceae bacterium UBA3732
TCGGAAAAGTATATGAAACGGCCTAGGCGGAGCTTGGTACATTAAATAACCCGAATGATTTCCCCAGATGGGTTTATGGCATTGCCGAGAATATGGTTTAAAGATTGGAACGAAGTTGTTTATGCCGTTGGATATTTCAAGGTGGAAAATGAAACTGATGGATTCAGTTTTTCAGAGGAAAAACCGCATTCAACATATATAGGATTCGGGACTGATTAGGCAGCGTCAATAAAAGTGTTTTATTCGGATCCAAAAGTAATCTATCAGGAGCAAAATGCGTCTCATGGAACGGTACTATTTATGTATTATCAGACAATAAGCCCCAAAATGAAAGCAGACAGATGGCAGGTTCCTTTTGTTCTGGCTATGGCAATCAGCAAAACGCCTAATGATCCGGAAGGAAGTCCGAATCCTAAGAATTGTCTTTGCCGTTTTGAAGGATGTGATGATTTTTATCTTCCGGTTACGTGGGAGTGATGATAAATATAAAGTACCCGAAGATTGGATAGGAGACAGTATTGAACAGGATGGTAGTGTTCATTATGACTCTTATATGGGAATAACAATACTTACAAAAGGGAAATGTTTAGGAATAGGAAGTATTGACGTTAATGAGTTCGATGAGTTTGATGAACAATTGCGTCAGACAGTTAACAGTTCTAACCTTCATTTTGTTGATTGGAGATATGAAATTGATAAATATGATATTATGTGGTATTCAGGAGACAAGGTGTTGGAAGATGGAACCCCAACAGTTTTAGATTTGATTATTGCTGAGGATAATGAAGCCCAATATTTGATTATGATCGGAACACTAGTGGATGATTCACTATATAGGCCTGTCATAAAAGAATTTTTTTCATCATTAGAATTTGTTGAATAGTATGTGGTAGATGGAAAGCTGACCTAATAGAAAATAAATATAATCTACTACGGGATACTGACTTCACACACTTTTTGAGACTGAAAAAGGAGATAATCTATATGGCCTTGATAAAATGCGCAGAGTGCGGAAATGATGTTAGTGATAAAGCATCGTCCTGTCCTAACTGTGGATGTCCAATGGAAGAAATAATTAAATCTCATAACAATACAAAACAGGCTGAGGAACGGAAATCAAATGATACGTCAAAAGCTACGGTTTCTCCAAATAGCACGGAAAAAGCCGTTACTCCCAGAAGTTTAAAAAAGATAGTTGGAATAGGAACCGCTATTGGGCTGATTGTTGTGGTTGGTTGTATATGTGCGTGGTATTTTGGATTAAAAGTTCCGCGTGACGATGCTTATAAGTCCTATCTATCAGAAGTCCAGGCTGTTAACGATGAAATCCAGCTTTATAATGATGCGATAAACAACTATAACAAAAAAGCTGAAGAAATCAAAGAATCTAACGACTCATTCGATAAAACTATAAGCACTGCACAGGGGCTTATTGATAGCGGAGATATGCCATACGAAGCTGGAAAAATGACGCTTCTAAACAACAGCGTTAAAGAAGCACGGAATAATAAAGTTCCTCTTCCGGAATTGAAATCGTTAGTTGAACCTGTTCAGATTGATACGGATATAAAGAACAAGAAAAAATCACTCATAGAAAGTGAGAAGGATAAACTTTCAGATGAACGTTCAAAGTACTCCGATGATATTTCCAAAATCACGTCCGAAACAGATTCCCTGACCGTTCCTGATTATACCTCGTATGTAAGCAAAATCGAAACCCTGAGCAGGGATTTGGAGAACAGCTATGCTATCCAAAGACAAATTACAGCACCTTCGGAAGAATGGGTAATAACCCGACTGGGGCGTGTTTCTGATGTTGCCAATATGGCTCCGGTTACAGAAGACCACGATCCGAATGGCAATTTAAATAAAGCAGGGGGATATACTTCAACTGTATACTTCGGAACACCGTTACTTGGTACTGAAGAATTAAGTGGAGATACACTTATTGATAAGGGAACCATGGCTGGTGGCGCAATTGAAACATATAAAACAGTAGAGGAAGCAGAAAGGAGAAATGAATATCTTGCATCGTTTGATGGAATGGGATACTTAGCATCGGGCTCCCACATTGTTTTAGGAACAATGGTTATAAGAACATCCGATGATTTAAAAGCCTCACAGCAGGAATCACTTACGAATTCGATAATTGCTGCTATGATATCTATGGATTGATCTATTATCGGTATTTGTTATGATTCATTATTCTCCAATTATATACCGTAATTCTTATGTAATCATTTCTTCAGGTTGAGGCAGGTTGCAATATGGATAACCGAGAGCGATTAGGTATTCTCAAATAGGACAAGGAGCAGGGAAAGATGGCAAACACACTGAATTTGATAGATCTCATTAAAGTGGCGGGGCTTCCTCTGGACAATGTTGTCGCAATCAGACATTCTTTCAATAGAAAAGAAAATAAAGACATCTGGGATAAGAACGATAGAAAGTTTTTTGAGGAATATCAGAGCATCCAGCCATCTTCCGGTTTTTTCAAAAACAAACGGTATGTTCTTTCCTTTATTGCTGATGGAAGAACTCATTCCCGTTTTGTCGGCTGCTATGAAATAATTGATAAGTTTCCCGCAGACCGTGCGGAACGGATGAACGGATTTAATCATCCTGAGTTTTATGATAAACCGGGACATATTTATTTTAAGATGGTTTTATCAGACTATATGCACGATCTGATAGACCGTCTGGTCGTGGACTGGCCGGGGACAATCGGTTATGTTCAGTATAAAATCCCAGCGCTGGAGAAGAAAACAGTCGTTTCCATATTTCCGGACAGCAAACATGTCTTTCCCGGCTATAACCATGTGATTTGGGATTTCAATACGATGAAAGAGTACGTGACCAATCCGGAAAAGTATGAGGAGATTGAAAACGCATTAAAGGAAGTATATGCAGTTTACCTTGTTGTGGATTCAAAACCAGGGAAATATTATGTTGGATCTGCATACGGGAAGGACGGGCTGTTTGGCAGATGGCTGACCTATGCCAATACAAACGGAAAAGGCGGCGGAAATAAGGATGATCTTGAAGGAAATAAGGGGATTGTTGAATATCTGACCGATAATCCGGATGCCTATCTTAATTTCCAATACAGCATCCTTGAAGTCATTCATAAAACCGGAATTAACGAAAAGGATATAGCGGCCACACTGGAGGCTGAAAAGATCTGGAAACAGAAACTCCGTACCCTGAATACGCCATGGGGAATGAACAGAAACTGATGAAATGATACTTAATTGATGGGGGAGCCACTAATGAATAATATGTTTCATATCGATTCAGCGAAACTGGTAGAACAGTTATCCCGTTTTACTTCTTTCGTTTACAACATGGATGGTCATTCAGGTTATCTTAGTTTTCGCGATAGTTCAGGTTTCCTTGGGAGAGAGGAAGATTTTAAATCCCACGCCGCAGAGGAAGCACGTAATGAATTGAAACTTGCTGATTGGAAAGAGTCCTGGATCGGGAGTGGCAAGATAGCTGCCTGTGCGGTGAAAGCAATAAATAAGGCAGGGATTCTGGTAAATAAGAATCAACAGATTGATTTCAAAAACCGCCTGGATCCGGAACATCCCAAATACCATCAGGAGGCAGAACGGGTCCTTTATGACATTTATCGGAACCCTCTATGCCCGGAATCAGTGGCTTTTGAAAATGCCATAAAAACATTCGGCGCAAAGTATGATACCATCGCATTTTTATTTTTCGTAAAGGATGATACAAGGTTTCTTCCTATCAGCACAGGGCATTTTGATGCGGGTTTCGCTCTTTTGAAGATAGATTATTCGACTTCATATAGCTGCAGCTGGGAGAACTATCAGGGATTCATTAGCATCATTAGGGAAATACGTTCAGTAATGGAAGATATGCTTCCAATGCAGGGAACCCCGCGGCTTATTGATGCCCACTCTTTTGTTTGGGTGATTCAGGAGGAACGGTTCCAAAACTGGATCCCGGATACCGCTCAAAATGCTCAAATCGAGGAAACTACCGAAGGATATTTAAGAGATATAGTATCCGGGACAGGCGGCCGCAGACGATCGGTTTCGAGTGTTTTCGTACGGAATGCTGAAGTTGTTAAAGAGACCAGAAAGCGTGCGAACGGTATTTGTCAGTTTTGCGGACAGGCAGCTCCATTTATTGATAAGAACGGAAAACCCTATCTGGAAGTCCATCATGTGATTTGGCTCTCACGCGGCGGAGAGGATAGTACATCCAATACGGTAGCTCTTTGTCCGAATTGTCATACACGTATGCATATTCTGGACAGGCAGGAAGATATTGATAAACTTCTCAGTCTTGCGCATGAATAAGTATGACCTTTCGAAACGAAATGAAGAAACGCACCCTGCAAGTATGCTTGTGAGGTGCGTCTTTTTATTGCCTGACAAGGGGGATTTTCTATGTGAAAAGCTCTCTTTTTTAGATACAATCACCCGTTATTGTGATATACTTAATTCATACTATTAATGATAAAAAACAGGGCAAATTCTTGAAATAGTTTCAGAAAGAAATAAAAACCCGGCAATGCCCGGGAGAAAGGAAATCCAATCATCAGATGATAGTTGGATAAAATAATAAAATGAATATTGGCGATCAAATTAGAAATAACTACAAACCCGCACAGAAAACTGCTGTCTCCAATGATCTTTACAGTTCTCTTGCCATAAAGCAATATAACATGGCAACGGAACGGATGATGGCAAGCGCGCGGGCCGGCCAGACAAAGCCGCGGCGGATCGGACTTATGATGAAAAAATCAGTTGAAACCACAATTGCCGTCAATATCAATAAGAAAACCTGTGACAAACCTTATATTCCTACACAGGACGGTGAAATTTGCATGTCTATTGTTGTCCCTGACCAGAAAGGCTGTGATCTCGTATGTAGAGAGATACAAAATCGCTGCACAGCTGATGGTATTGGATTTCAGCATACTACTCAAAAGAACGGATTATATGATGCTACTCATATCCTATGCTTATGGGTAGAAGTTTAAAGGAGACGCTTACCTGTGACCGAATCCGAAGCACAGAACCTCTTGGAAGGAGAAAAGCCAAATGCTGATACTGAATCTTAAAGATCTGAAGTCATTTGACCACGAAAAGATGATCCGTGAGATATTCATGATCGTCCAGACCGCCGGTAAGATCATCATGAAGAGCGTTACGGAAGAGGAAACCATGCAGGCGGAAAGAATCCTTCAGTCGTGGAACCAGCTATTCTCAAAGAACGGACTCAGGGAACCCTGGAACGGAAAACGGATGGATAATGAGATAACCGAATGGTATTTCAGCCTTCTGGGTAAAGATGAGTATTCCGGTATATCAGAAAAAGAAATCCAGGTCGATGTTGCGGAGTGGCTGGACAGTATATATCCGGAGCAGCTGTCATCAGGGGCAGAGGCATGTAATCAGGAAACAGAACTAAAACCATAAACCGGTTGGTATTACACAGGAGGCCAAGGCACATGAATCCAAATGGAATGTTCCCAAATTACGTTCCGCGAGAAACTGTTACTTTTGACAGTATCGAGGAAGCGGATGACTGGTTACAATCATATTGCAATATTGTGGTGAAGCATTTTGATTATCTTCGATCACCGGGAACCATCAGAAATCGAAAGTCGCCTCTGATTGAGATCGAATATGAAACACATAATCAGTCAGTAGGTTATGTATATGGCATCAGCGTCGAAAACCAGATCTCACTCCTGAAAAGTGGAAATCAGGACAAATTCATGGAGCGCTGGAAAAGAAAGAATCCGGGACTGGATCCTATAAAAATTCTGGTCAGTACATCGCGCTGGGGAGGGGACTTTTCGTCTTTTGTTTTCAGATTTGGTAATTATGCGGAACATGCCTCCTACTATATTCTTTACAGACGGAGATATGATGCCACAGGCGAACAGGCAGACTCCGATTATGGCATTTCGGATTATTCTTTTAATGGAAATCCATCATATGATTTCTCACCGAATGAATATGACACAGACCGTTTTCAAATACCTGATTATAATATTCCGGATGAACGATTTGCCCCGCACGGTCAGCAGTCGAGATTCGCTCCAAATGGAAATAACGGAATGGGTACAAATCTGTACTATGACCCGAACGAGGATTGATGTACCGGTAGTCAGCATCTAACAGAGAATCAGATTCTCCCCTGACTTCAGAAAGGATATCATTAGATGAAGGATAAAAAGAAATTAATAACGCAGGAAGACCTTATGAACGCCCTTGATATCTGCTATGAAAAATCCAAAGAGGGTCTGGGCAAAGTAGCTCCGCCTGTCAGCAAGATGGCAGAAGACTATCTCAAGAAAAATGAATCCTTAGAAAAGGCCGCCAAAAGCATGCTGAATCATCAGGTTGTAAAATGTACCACGTCAGGTTTTATTACCGGATTTGGCGGACTTCTGACTCTCCCTATTACAGTTCCCGCAAATATCGGAAGTGTCTTATATGTTCAGATGCGGATGATCGCATGCACGGCATATATGTCCGGTATGGATCTGGATAGTGACCAGGTTCAGACATTTGTATATGCCTGTCTGGCTGGAATATCCGTAAACACCATCGTTAAAAAGTTCGGCGTCCAGTTTGGAAAAAAAGTAGCGAATAAGGGAATTCAAAAGATTCCGGGAAAGGTGCTTGTAAGTATAAATCAGAAGGTCGGATTCCGTCTTTTCACAAAATTTGGCGAAAAAGGCCTGATCAACCTTGGAAGAGCAATTCCTGTCGTTGGCGCTGTAATAAATGGTGGATTCGATTATACCGAAACAAAGATCATCGCAGGACGGGCCTACAAGATGTTTATCGAAGGATCCACCAGTCCGGAAGACGGCTTTTCGGAGGAAATCATAATAGATATGGATGAAATACTCGAGGATAGCGACAATAGTACGGCTTCGGACGATTAACCGGTCTGTTTCGTACGAGAAGAGTTTTAAGGTTTTTAACCATCATAGAACCTTATACATAGCAAAAAGGCAAAACCCATGATATACATGACTGGCGACACGCACGGAGAAATTAACAGGTTTTCTGCAAAGGCTTTTCCCGAACAAAAGGAAATGACAAAAGATAATCTCAAAGACTGTTTATATTTGTATCATTTAACCTACCAAACTTAAGGAACAGGAATAAAAAATCGAAAGGCAATGTACGAACAATTATTTGAAAAACTTTCCCGCTCTGCCTTCCGTGCACGGTTCTGCCTCACGGAAAAGGACAAACGCTATGTTAAGGAGAAAGGCACGGAAACAATCCGCCGCCACGCGGAAGACTTCATCCGTACCCGCCTTGCCCCGGCATGGATAGAAAATGACGGAAAGCAGACACCGATGAGAGGTCACCCGGTATTCATCGCCCAGCACGGAACCGCGACCTGCTGCAGGGGATGCCTCAGGAAGTGGCACAAAATCCCGGAAGGCCGGGAGATGACAGAAGAAGAGATAACATATGTCGTAAATCTTCTCATGGAATGGATCAGTCTTCAGATGGAAGAATGCGAAGAAAAGGAAGGAGAGCAGATGAGTTTTCCGTTCTTGTAGGCAGATAGGGCAAATTGCCGTAATTCCACAATTTCACATTGTTTTATACTCAGCCATGAAGCGAATGATTTCACTTATCGTGGCTGAGTATCACATGTATTAATTTGGCGATATTTTTTAAACATATATCTTTTAGTATTTTTCAACTTTTTTTACCGTAAAATCACTCACAATTACCGTAGTATAACTCACAGTTCGTCCCCGCAAAGCCTTATGGATACAAGGCTAGAGGTTTCCGATATCATATCGGTATTTCAGAAGAGAAGTACGAAGGCTGATGGAAGTGTGCGTCGTATCAAGTTCATATCCTTTTTCCTATCCAACTATCATTTTTCATCCGCATCCGTTTGAGTGGCTGTTTCGGTTCTGGGAATGTTGCAGATATATTTTCCCAGTTCTTTATAAAATGCTATTGCAGAGTTAAGATTCTCAACATCTGAATCAGTCATTTGCAGCTTTTCAAGCACTTTTTCATCCTTGCCGATAAAGCTTACTGACGGGTTATTTCCATTAATTATCTTTTCAAACTCCTTAATATCATCTTCTGATTGAAAACATAGATTATACCTTTTTTCTTTATAATCAGCATCATTATGGGAAGAAACGAGTTCTGCGTTGCCATATGATCCCTTTATATTATTTACAAACGGTATTCTCATTTTTCCAGCTTTAGATACAATTTCAGACTGTTCTATTTCATCTAATTCACCATAAATTGTCCATTCAACCCACGATAATTCCAGATTTACTCCCCATGTTATATCACTATTCCCATTTAGGCCTTTCGATATTTCAACATCACATCCAAAATTATAACTGTTCCAGTCTATTGAACCAACGACTGGATAAACTGTATTTGAAACTGCTGTATAA
Organism: Lachnospiraceae bacterium UBA3732; assembly: GCA_002372545.1. GTDB lineage: Bacteria > Bacillota > Clostridia > Lachnospirales > Lachnospiraceae > Eubacterium_Q. The sequence continues at coordinate 8,444 of DFHD01000018.1, forward strand.
TCAGTAATCCATAAATCCTCATCATGACTTAACGTTTCTGATATTTCAAAATCAAAAAACTTCTCATCGATCAGCTTCTTTATGATTCCCTCTATTTCTTCTTTAGTATAATCCTTATATATGTATACCGATGTATCTACCGATGATTTATTATTTGAGGAATCAGTCGCGGTTATTGAGACAACGTATTCCCCGGGATTGGAATAATCAATTTTCTTATCATCCACTTCGACGGAAACAGCAGACACATCATCCGTATCATCGGAGATACTGAAATAATCATTATAGTTGATGCTCTTTCCAACCTCGCATATTATCGCATCTGAGCCTAGTTCGATCACAGGCGGCGTAGTATCTTTCACCTGTTCTTCCGTTACTTCCTCCTGACCTGCCGCCTCACTTTCAGAGGAAGAAGGAATTTCGCTTTCGCCGGTTGATTTTTTATCTTTTCCGCAGCCACATAAGCCTGCGCAAAGTGTCATAGTAGCCAAAACGCAAATCTTTTTCATCGCTATATAAGACCTCCTCAAAACAGTTCTATTCCTTTTCACAGTTCCTCTATATTTGTAATATCCATTCTACACCCCCCCATTTTCGTGTCAACAACCGCAAAATTCAGGGCAGTTGAAGATAACCCCTGCATCCTCAGGTAAACCACCGGCGAACGGATTTCTGATTCTCATTCAGAATGTCCTCCTTTTTTCTTTTCTATACCGTCCGATTAATAGTTGAAATGAAATTGTCAATAATAGTTGGCATTTTTTACAAGGATTTTGGGAGCTATGCAGCTTTATCCAAAGTTTTGTAGGACAGCTGCCGTTTAACCAGCGGAGGAAGTCCTCCATTGGCGGAGAAGATACGACTCTTGTCCAACCATGTAAAGTTGTTGCCCTTTTGTTACGCTGCAACAGATATAATCACATCATATATGGCAGGATTTTCGTTTTGCAGGATAAGCTGACAAAGCCGATTGCGAATACCCATGACTTGTTATATGATGATACCAGGGTCAAAGCATGAGGAGCAGTTGTTTTCCTGTAAGGCAGGAAGATTAACGGTTTCCGAATGCTTTTAGAGAAGCCCGCCGGATGGTTACGAAAGGGATATGATCACAGGAGGTATAAAAATGCCCAGTAAAAAGCTGAATACGATCAATAATGAAATCTTCAGAGAATACGACGGCCCTTATGCGGACCGCAGCTTTCCCTTTATGGCGCTCAAGGTGTTTAACGCCAATTTGACCGGTGTGATGAGTATCATTGATCCGGAGTTATTCAAACAGGCTGAACAGCTCAGGCAGGAGTTTGAAGCAACGCTGGAGGTGATCGAGGACGAAGACATCTATTACGGTCTGGTAAAGGGACGCGGAAAACTGAAAATGACCCATCTCGGCGGTGATCCCGAAAAGCGGGGCATGCTTCGTCTGGCACACGAAGAGGTAAAGAAGGAGTTTATTGCTTATAAGGATAGTCTTACAGGAGAAGATGAGGTCGGGAAGGATTATCTGGAATTAATTCAGGCCATCGTCTTCCCTGAAAACGGAGAATATCTTACCGCATATCAGGACTCGTTTTATTTGGAAGGCATTGTCGGACTGATCGGTACCGGATTAAAGTTGAAAAAGAAAACGGTAAACGGCAGGGATGTGGTGGATTTTGCCTCCATTAAGGCTAATCTTTCCAAGCCGGACGGCAAGGGCTATTTTGCGCCGTATATGGGTATGTGTAAAACCGGTGCCAGTCTGATCCGCCTCGAATCGGAAATGGCAGTAAAGAAGAGAGAGGGCTGGAATCCGGGAGAAGAAAAGGTATATCTGGAAAGACTGGCAGAGCTGCAGACAGAATATGAACGGCATTTTCAGGAACTCCGGAAGGCAGTGCATGACAATCCGGGAATATATGATGAATTTCTGGAAAATGATGCAGATCATGAGACCGGATGGGATGTTCTGAATAATGCGAGAAACCAGATCTGTACCTGCGCGCATATGCTGGGGCAGGCGCAGGCTGTCCGGATGGGCTGGAATGCGGATGAACTGCCTATTCTCGGTTATATCAGCGAAATGGAGGCGAATCTTGCCCGGCTCCGTGAAGAAAACAGGCTTTTGAATCTGAAGGATGACGGCACGGAGAATAAAGGAAATGTCGTACTTCATACGAAGCAGGTCCAGGAAGCCTTTGGTGAACTGAAAAATAAGATCTGGAATATAAAAGTCACTACACCTGCCGATAAGAGGAAGGTGCTGGCTGAAATAGATGCGTTTCATGAAAAGTACGGAGCTTATACCCTTTCCAGAAGAGGTGAAACGCTGAACAGTAATTTCAAGAATCCGACCGGTTATGGACGGTTTTTTGACGGACTGAACAGTAAGCTCACTTCCGGTAGGAATGATGATCTGAAGCTCTATCCGGAAGAGGAAAGAAAGATAGAAGCCTTCCGGAAGGATTTCGGCATAAAGGAGGGTGAGCTCCCCTTTACCGGCATGGAACTGGCATACCTTGCCGCAACCGGTATTTCCGGCATTGAACTGGCTGTGAGCAAAGGAGAAGAAGGGCTGGCAGCCTTTGTTCAGAAGCATAAGGATAAGATCGATCAGGAAAAGCTCCATGCAGAGAATGTGGCAAAGGCCTATGCGGCAGGAAATAAAAACCAGCTGGCAGAAATCCTTCACCGCGGACTCCGCGATGCATTGCGCCGTTTCCGTTCGCATCAGGATCCGGCTGATTATGCGGTCTATGATCATGGTATGATCAAGGCCTTTACGGAAATTCTGGCCCGTGATCCGGCTCTCAAAGCAGCCTTCAGAGAGATAGATCAGGCAATGCCCGAATCCGAACGTGTGGATATCGATATGGTGACCGGAGCCAGGCGTGTGGCAGGCCGGTCTCTGGGAAAATCCGGACTCCTGGAAACCTGGATAAAAGCCGGACAGGAACTGAATAACGAAGAGCTGAATGATAAAACATGGTTCTGTTTCCGGGAAGAAAGAAGCAGAGCTGCGCGTAAGCTGATCTACAGAAACGGTATCCAGGCGCTGATCCGGGAAAGCGGGAGCAGCCGCCTCGGACACGCAATGGATCATGTGGGTACCGGCGAGGGTATGCAGGAATTGGAAAGGCTTTTCGACCGTCTGTATGAGGAAAACGTACTCAGACTGAGCCAGGACGGAAAAAGCCTTACGGTAAATGGGGTGCCGTTCCTGCAGGATGCTGCATGCCGGGATGAGTTTGAGCTCTTTATGACCGAAGCGGCCAATAAAGGTATTCTTCGGAGACTGGAAAAGGAAGCGTTTACACCCGAACAGCTCCGTGCCGTTACAAGGGAATACATGATGAATCTCCTCCGGGCAGATAAACTCTCCCATCGGAAGAATACGGGTGTCGAGGATGAGTATCTGAAGACCGATCCGGAAACAGAGATGGCTAACATGGATAAGCATATCGCCATCGAGTCAGCCATCATGGGATATGTGAACAGCTTTGACTTTAAAGGGATCACCGGCGGTGAGCTGGCACAGCATCTGCGGAAGGAAAAGGACTTCTTCCGCCAGGCTATGCAGCATACTGCGGTCCTGGTAGATAATCAGCTCTGGTCTTCGGCAAAGAAGAGAAGGAATACTAAGCTTTCCTCTGTGCAGGATGCGATCGATGCGCTGGAGAAGGCTAATAAAGGATTATTTATCAGCTCGAAGGAGTATAAGGATATCCTGAAGGATCTTGTTACGCTGGAAAAGGATCTGAAGAAGGCGGAGGAAGGATTTGTTCAGGCCGGAAACTGGCAGTATGACGGTGCAGGTCTTGCGGCAAGGGAAAAGAAAATCATGAACCGGCTGCAGAAATATATCAGCCGTAAGGATAAGGAACTTCAGGAGGAGGAAAGCCGGACGGCGGAGAAGAGAAAAGCGGCAGCCGTTCGTGCCCTGGAGGTGCTTGGCGTCCGCTATGAGCAGGACCGGAAGCTTCCCACGGTGACAAAGGAAAATCTTACAGCAGCAAGAAACTTTGAGGGCTATTCCCGGCTTTCTGTAGAGGAGAGCGCTGAGGCAAGGGCGAATTTCAAGCCGGCTGTGCCGCAGCCCTCAGCCGGATCAGAGGGAAAAAGCAGCGAAAAGAACAGCAATAAGAAAGAGCCTGTCAGCACAGAAAAAATAGATAAGCGCCGGGCAGAGTATAAGAGCTTCAAGAAAAGCCACAGCCGGGATGCGGATATACAGAATATCTTTCAGCTTCTGAACAGTCTGATCCCTGCTTCATCAGATACAACGCCGATGACGGAGCAGCAGCTGGCACAGCTGAAATTTACCTATACCGGGGCGATCATGCTCCTTACCAACAAGATCAAGGCTATGGAGAAAAATGTAGCGAATCTGCCCAAGCTGATCAGTGAATATGACCGCCTGACAAGACTGAAGAAAAATCCGGCAGAGCTGGCAAAGCTTTCCCAGCAGGAGCAGAATAAGGCAAGAGAGGGTATTAACCTCCTTCCTGCATCCAAGGAGGTGATCGACCGTTACAGCGCGCAAAAGAAGGAGTACGACTTACTCTCAAAGGTTAGAAAAACTCTCAGCAAGGATCTCCGTGTGGTAGATCATTGCCTCAGAACGAAGAAGAGACCTACGGGAGCTGAGCTTTTTGAGGATGCGCGTTCTCTTCGTATGACCTATGATCTCTCGAAAGAAGAGATCATGGGCGGAAACATGAGCCAGCGGATCCCGATCACGCTGAAGAACAGTAAGGGACAGGATGTCACCGGACCGGACGGAAAACCCCTGAAGGGGTTCTTTACGGAATCCAAACAGCTTCTTGAACCGCATGAATATGAAAAAGAGATGCGGAAAGAAATCAAGGAGGAGTACGGCGAAGCGGGAAATATCCTGGAAAATATAGATCTGAGAAGAGCAGCTTCTTTTATTGTCAGAGACAAGGACTTCGGCATAGATATTCTGAGTAAACCGGCAAAGACATTCCTTTTGGCCGCTGATGAATTATCTGTTGAGCCGGTTAAGAACAGCCTCAAGGATATCATGGTCAAACTCTTCAATGATGCCAAGTATGAGGAGGCAAAAAGAACGCCGTATTTAAATGCGCTGAACGAAATACGAACAGTCGAGCAGCTCCGCGCATTTATCGATTATATGCATGGCGTAAAGAAATTATCCAATTCCACCCTGATCAATATGGATATGGGCTTCAGCAAGGGGACGGTCATCGATAAGAGGAACAGCGCCTCATCTCTGGTGGCTGAACTGATCGGACGTCCGGATATCATTGCCGGTTCCCGTAATCTGCAGATCAGAAAGAATGGAAAAGGAAAGGCTGTGATCGGAACTTTTATGGAATACGCCAAGGGGCATGACCTTGGCAGTCTTAAAAAAGAGGATATGGAGTTATTTAATCATCTGACGCCTTCAAAGCTTGAGGGAAACCTTCAGCTGAAGAAGGACATAGCCGATCTTCAGATCCTGGACTATCTGATCGGCAATCCGGACAGACATCTGCTCAATCTTTTCTATGTATTTGATGAGAATGGACGGCTTGTAGGTATCCAGGGAATTGATAACGATACGACCTTCAGCAGCAAAAACCATGCGGTCTTTCTGCAGGGAATCAACCTGGAGAACCTTTCCGTCATCACAAAGAAAACGGCAGACGCATTGAAAAAGCTGTATGATAATAAGGAGGCGTACAAGAACATGCTGTATGGCTACAAGCTTTCCGATGCCGAGGTGGATACTGCAATCCTGAGGCTGGAAAAAATCGTGACCAAAATCGAAATGGACGCCCCGGCCTTTGAAGGGAAGGCGCCGGAGGAGCTGATCGATGGAAGGATCCGGATCGTAAATGATGACGAGCTGGGAAGAATCCCAATCTACGGCGGCCTGGACAGCGGCGCGGTGATGAAGAACGCCGACGGAAAAACGCAGGGAAGGAAAAATAGAAATCTTTTCCAATCCATTGCCGGAATGGGAAATGGCGGACTCAATCTGAAGGAAAACAAATCAGCGCTGACCTATCATGCGCAACAGGATAACGCCGATTACGCCCGCGGTGCAAAGAGGCTTGGCCGGCTGCTGAAGGAAATCGAACTGGTCGACGGCAAATACCAGATCGGTTCTGAAAACTTTACGAATATGCGGAACGCAGTGGCTGCCTATCAGAAAAGACTTAAGGATATGGATATCTCGCTGATCATGAGAGGCCGCCGCGGGATCAAGTTTGTGGGTGATTCGGAGGATGAAATCAAAAGGATCGATGACGTAATCAAATTATGCGATAAATACATAAATGGTAAAAATGCGGAGAAGATCAAAAAGCTATCTCCGGATAACAGGACATTCAAAAGATTTAAGCTTGCAGAAAAATGCAAGGCGGAAATGCTCCATCTGAAAAAACTGTACCTTGGCATAGAGGAGAAGCTTGACCTGGCGGAAGAGTACGGTTCCCTGATGAATGAAAGATGGAATCTCTGTAATGATGAGAGAAAGCGGCTTACGGATGCGGCAAAGGCAAATCTGAAGAAGGTATCGGAAAAGCAGGCTGAGGATCAGAAGGCCATTGCAGGGCAGAATGCAGTTCCCGGGCAGAACGCAGTTCCCGGACAGAATGCAAATAAGCAGGGACCCGGCAAGGCTCCCGGAAAGTAGAGGGAGATTGAAAAATGATGTGGAGATGAAAGGAATAGCACATGGACAGGGCAGCGGCATTTATTGTTAAGGCAAGATACGCTTTGCTTGTTATTTTCCTCCTTCTGGCAGGAGCAAGCTTTTTCATGATGCAGAGGGTGAATGTGAATTCTGACATGTCCAGATACCTTCCCGATGATTCTCCAATGCGGGAAGGTACGGACCTCATGGCGGAGGAATTTCCCTCCATGTCGGCAGACAGCACCATCCGTATCATGCTGACAATAGAAAAGTCAGAAAGAACAAATATCAAGGAAGAGCTTTCTGCAATGAAAAACGTAGGAAGCGTGAATTACGAACCGGACAGTCCGTATTATAATAACGGCGACCGGGCACTTTATGTACTCTCCACAGGCTGTGCATACGATTCGGAAGAGTTTTCGAATCTGATGGACGGACTGGCGGAGAGTCTTTCCGCTTATTCGCCGGTGATCGAGACGGACGAGGAGATGAAGGATGCTCTGCCGCTTTACATCATTGCCGGAGCGGTAGGCATTCTGATGGCCATTCTGATCATCATGAGCAATTCCTGGACAGAACCCTTTCTTTTTCTGATCTCGATCGGGCTTTCCATTCTGATCAACATGGGGACGAATGTATTTCTTCCCAGTGTGTCGAAGACTACACATTCCATTACGGCTATTTTGCAGCTTGTGCTGGCCATGGATTATTCAATTATTTTATCCAATCGTTACAGACAGGCGGGAAAAAAGGAGGCGGATCCGGTGAAGGCTCTATGCACGGCAGTCCGGCAGTCTATTCCCTCTGTTCTGAGTTCATCCATTACCACCATAGCCGGGCTTTTATCCCTCTGCTTCATGCGGTTTAAGATCGGAGCGGATCTCGGGATCGTGCTGGCCAAGGGCGTTTTTATCAGCCTGCTTTCTGTTTTTATGGTTCTTCCTGCGCTTCTTATCCTGTTTGACGGCCTGATCCGGAAAACAGCGAAGAAGAGCCCGGTCATCCTGACCGGCGGGCTGGCCGGACTGGAATATAAGGGAAGGGTGGCGGCAATCCTTGTCTTCGCAGGGGTATTTATCTATGCCTTTGCTTTCCGGAACAGCGCCGGCATCACCTACGGCACCCCTGCCCGGGCGGGAGAGATCGGCAAGTATTTTTCCCACAGTGAGAGAGTTGTGCTTCTTTATGATAATACAGATGAGGAGAAGATTCCTGCGCTTACGGAAAAGGTTCTGGCGGAAAAGGGCGTGGCGGCTGTCAGTACATACAGCAATACGCTGGGAACCGGAATGACAGCGGAGGAACTTCTGCAGTATGTTTCCGGGATGCTTTCGCAGGGAGGCGGGATCAGTCTTCCGGGGGGGCTGACTCTGGAACCGTATATGGCAAGGCTCCTGTATTACGATCATTTTTCCGACCGGAAACAGGAACGTATCACGCTGGAAGAATTCTTAGGTTATGTAAACCGTAAGGTTCAGGAAGTCCCCTTAATTTCCGAACTTCTGGATGAGAACGATCTTCTTCAGCTTCAGGAGTATGGTGCGCTCTGCAGTAAGGATTATCTTCTGCAGGAGCGTTCGGCGTCACAGATTTCCGACATGTTCGGCGTTAGTGAAACGATGCTGAAGCTGCTGATGACCTACCTGGGCGTAAACGCCATAAATATCCCGGACTTTCTGGAGGCCATGGACCGGCCGGAGGTTTCGGCGGTGATCTCTCTTTCCGGCGGCCTCAGCAGTGAGGATAAGGAAAAGCTGGCATTTTACGGTTCCCTTGTCCGGAGCATCCTTGCGGATCAGACCTATTCAGCGGAGGAAATGGCGGAGCTGATCCGGTCAGTTATGGCCGGAAGCGGAGAAGAGTCCGGGGAGGATTCCACGATCACCGGATATATCGGACTGGCATATGAACTCTATTTTTCCGAAATCCGCTACGATGAAACCTGGAAGCTTTCCATCGATGAGGCATTTGCACAGCTTCTGAATTCGGAGACCTTCAGTCCATTCCTGGACGAGGATACGAAAAAAACACTGGGTCTCGTGGAAATCGGTCTGGCCGCCGGCAAACGTCAGCTTGTGGGCGATACCCATTCGCTTTTTGTGATCGATTATTTCCTTCCGGAAAAGGAGGTGGACGCCATGCGGTTCGCCAAAAATCTGGACGGAGTTTGCGGAGAAGAGCTTTCGGGCAGCTATTACCTTATCGGCAGTACGCCCATGGCCTATGAGATGTCGAAGACCTTCCGGGCGGAGCTGGATAAGATCACGCTGATCACGGCGGCCGCCATCTTCCTGGTTGTACTTATCACTTTCCGGAATTTCTTTATCCCGCTGATCCTGGTGCTCCTGATCCAGTGCTCGGTTTACATCACCATGCAGGTCATGAACCTCCTCGGCGTGGATATGAACTATCTGGCGCTGCTTATTGTGCAGAGTCTGCTCATGGGAGCCACCATCGATTACGCCATTGTCTTTACGAATTTCTATATCGAAAAGCGGGAAGACCGGCCGGTGAAGGAAGCGCTTGCCTCCGCCTTTCAGGCGTCTATCCGGACAATCCTTACCTCCGGCATGATCATGATCTTTGTGACCTGGATCATGGGCTACGTATTTGCGGATCCCTCCGTCGGACAGATCTGCCATATTATCTCGATCGGCGTGGCCTCTGCGCTTATCATGATCCTCTGCTTCCTTCCGGGGATCCTTGCGGTCTGCGACAGGCTTGTGGTGAGAAGGAGTGGCTGATTCTTAGCTGAAGCATATGGATTGATTCCCTGGTGAAGCAGTGGGGTCAGGTGAAGCAAGGCGGCGGATTCCCGTTTGCCTAGGCTGATGGGTTATGCTATAATGCTGTAATGATAACCGGGCTTTTGGCCCGGTTGGAAAAATGTGTATTCACTTCGGAGGTTCCCGCTGTGCGGATAAACAAGTATATAAGTGAATCCGGTGCATTATCCCGCCGGAAGGCTGATGAAGCCATTGCAGGAGGGAGAGTGACCCTGAACGGACGGGAGGCGGTTCCCGGAGATCAGGTGAAGGAGGGAGACGCCGTTCTTCTGGACGGAAGGCCACTCAGCCCGGTGAAAAAGAAGGTCATTGTGGCCTATTATAAGCCGCTCGGGCTGGTATGTACGGCGAAGGAAGCGGATAAGGACAGTCTGTATCATCACTTCGACTATCCGGAAAAGCTGATTTATGTGGGGCGGCTGGACAAGGACTCCCAGGGTCTCATCCTCATGACCAATGACGGAGATCTGGCAAACCGGATCCAGAAGGCCAGATACGGGCATGAAAAGGAATATGTGGTCCGGGTAAATAAGCCGGTGACCGGAGAATTCCTGCAGGGCATGCGAAGCGGTGTGCCGATTCTGGATACGGTAACGAAAAAGTGCAGGGTAATGCCGCAGGGAGAGATGTCCTTCCGGATTATTCTGACGGAGGGGTTGAACCGGCAGATCCGGAGAATGTGTGAATATTTTGGATATCGGGTGACATATCTGAAGCGGATCCGGGTCATGAACGTGAAGCTGGGCAGCATGAAGCCGGGGATGTGGCGTGAGCTGGAGCCTGAGGAGGAGAAGAAACTCCGTAAAATGGCAGCTGAGCGAGAAGTCGGAAGAGAAGCTGAGTGAGAGGCTGGAAGCGACGCTGAGAAAGAAGCTGAAAGAGAAAGCTGTAATAGAGTCTGAATGAGAAGCCGGGGATGTGGCGTGAGCTGAAACCTGAGGATAGAAATGGAACTCCGGGAAAGGGCAGGAAATGGCTGGAGAGAAAAGCGATAGAGAACAGAAGGTCGAACGTATCCGCGAGCTTGTGGAGCTCCTGAGAAAGGCTTCGCGGGCATATTACATGGAAGACCGGGAGATCATGTCAAATTTTGACTATGATAAGCTCTATGATGAGCTGGAGAGTCTGGAAAAGGAGACCGGCTTTGTCATGAGCCAGAGCCCTACAAGAAGAGTGGGCTATGAGGTGGTGAGTGAGCTCCCCAAGGAGAAGCATCCGGCGCCCATGCTCTCTCTGGATAAGACGAAGGAGGTGGACCAGCTTATTTCCTGGCTGGGTGACCAGAAGGGGCTTCTTTCCTGGAAAATGGACGGTCTGACCATTGTTCTGACATATAGAGACGGCAAGCTGGAAAAGGCTGTGACCCGGGGAAACGGAGAGGTAGGCGAGGTGATCACCGCAAATGCCAGAGCCTTCCGGAATCTGCCCGGTGAGATTTCCTGCAAGGATGAGCTGGTGATCCGCGGGGAGGCCGTGATCAGCTACGCGGATTTTGATGAGATCAATGCGAGGATTCCGGAAGAGGGTGACAGATACCGGAATCCCCGGAATCTCTGCAGCGGTTCGGTGAGACAGCTGGACAGCCGCATCACAGCAGAGAGAAATGTGTCGTTTTATGCTTTTTCCATGGTGGAGCCGGAGAATAAAGCGTTGCTTGCTTCTTTTGAAAATTCCATGGAAAATGAGTTCCGGTTCCTGTCAGAACAGGGCTTCCAGGTGGTAGAGTGGATGCCTGTTACGGCGGAAACCCTGCGAAGTGCGGTCAGGACATTTGCCGACAGGCTGCCGGATAATCCCTTCCCATCGGATGGGCTGGTGCTGGATCTGGATGATCTGGCTTACGGAAAATCCCTGGGCATAACCGCAAAGTTTCCCCGGGATGCCATAGCCTTTAAATGGAAGGATGAGGAGGCGGAAACGGTTCTCCGGGATGTGGAGTGGAGCGCATCCAGAACGGGAAGGATCAATCCCGTCGCGGTCTTCGATCCGGTCTGGCTCGAGGGCACGGAGGTTAAGCGGGCCAGCCTGCATAACCTGACATATATAGAAGAGATGAAGCTGGGTATCGGTGACCGGATCAAGGTCTATAAGGCAAACATGATCATTCCCCAGCTTTCGGAAAATATGACACGCTCCGGCGGACTTCCGGTTCCCGGAACTTGTCCGGTGTGCGGAGAAAAAACGGTGATCCGTACGGATGGCGCGGCTGCGGTACTGTATTGTGGGAATCCGGACTGCGCGGCGAAGAATATCAAACGGTTTACCCATTTTGTTTCACGGAACGCCATGAATATTGAAGGACTTTCCGAGGCAACGCTGGAAAAATTCATCAATCTCGGCTACCTGAAGGAGCTTCCGGATCTATTCCATCTGGAGAGGTTCAGGGATGAGATTGTCGGACAAGACGGCTTTGGTGAGCAGTCCTTCCGGAATCTGAAGGATGCGGTAGAAAGGGCCCGTGAGGCTGACCCTGCAGCCTTCCTGTACGGTCTCGGTATTCCCAATGTGGGACTTTCCAATGCGCGGATGATCCTCCGGCATTTCTCCGGAAATCTGGAGGAAGTGCTTTCGGCAAAGGAGGAGGAGCTCTGCAAAATCGCAGGCGTGGGAGATGTGATCGCCCGGACCTTTGTCAGCTTTCTTCAGGACGAGAGAAATATGGCTGAGATCAGAAGGCTGATGCAGGAGCTGACATTCCCGGAGCAGGAGGAAACCGGTGAGCAGGATCTGGCCGGTATGACCTTCGTGATCACCGGCAGTCTGAGTACATATCCCAACCGGGATGCACTGGTTGCGGAGATTGTCAGCCGGGGCGGAAAGGCGGCAGGCAGCGTCAGCAAAAACACCAGCTTCCTGATCAATAACGATGTGAATTCCACCTCCGGCAAGAACAAAAAAGCCAGAGAGCTGGGCGTTCCCATTATCTCCGAGGAGGACTTCCGGGACGGCGGATTTCTTTCCGACCGGAAGGAAACTACATAGTTTAGGATACCTAAGCGGGAATCCTCGGTAATTCAATTGCCGAGTAGTTCACTGGTACCAGAGAAATCTTTCGTGGAAAAAGCATCTGTTCAGCAGGTGCTTCAAATACATTACAATAGAGGTGAAGAAAGTGCCGATCAAAATTGATAACGATCTGCCGGTTAAAAAAATTCTGGAGGATGAGAATATTTTCGTGATGGATGAACACCGGGCAACGACCCAGGACATCCGTCCCATTGATATTCTGATCCTGAATCTGATGCCCCTGAAGGAGGATACGGAGCTGCAGCTTCTTCGCAGCCTTTCCAATACGCCGCTTCAGGTGAATATAACCTTTATCCGGACTATGTCCTATGAGTCAAAGCATACTTCCCGGGCGCATCTGGAACGGTTTTATTCTAATTTTTCAAATGTGAGGGGGAGAAAATGGGACGGCCTCATCATCACCGGCGCGCCGGTGGAGACCATGCCCTTTGAAGAGGTGGAATACTGGCCGGAGCTGACCGAGATCATGGACTGGTCGGAAGAAAACGTGACGTCCACTTTCCATATCTGCTGGGGCGCACAGGCCGGCCTGTATTACCGCTACGGTATCCGGAAATACGATCTTCCGGCAAAGCTTTCCGGCATTTATAAGCACTATACGATCCATAAGAGCACAGAGCTGGTCCGCGGCTTCGATGATACCTTCCTGGCTCCCCACTCCCGGTATACCGGAGTATCCCGGGATGCGATCATGGCAAACCGCCACCTGAAGGTCTGTGCGGACAGCGAGATCTGCGGTCCATATATCATTATCGGCGACGGCGGCAAAAATATCTTCGTTACCGGCCATCCGGAATACGATACCGTGACCCTCGACCAGGAATATAAGAGAGACGTAGCCAAGGGCATCAACCCGGCCATTCCGGTGAACTATTATCCGGAGGATGATCCCCGCCACAGCCCGGTGAAGTCATGGCGTTGCCACGCCAATATGCTGTATTCCAATTGGCTAAATTATTACGTATATCAGCAGACTCCTTATGATTGGACGATTAAGGCTTGAATCAAGGAATTGATTTGACATAGGTTGAATATGATGTTATTATACTAA
>DFHD01000072.1 GCA_002372545.1 Lachnospiraceae bacterium UBA3732
CTGGTTTTCTGAGGAGCTTTCGAAGAATGAAATGTAATGTAACATGATTTTATAAACCTGTAATAAAGGAGGGGGAGTATGTATTGTCAGTATTGTGGAGCCCGGCTTCCGGATAATAGTCCGTTCTGTTCATCCTGCGGCGCACCCCAGGGTCAGCAGCAGATGAATCAGGGCTATGGTCAGCAGATGAACCAGGGTTACGGCCAGCAGATGAACCAGGGCTACGGTCAGCCTCAAATGAACCAGGGCTATGGTCAGCAGATGAACCAGGGCTATGGTCAGCAGCAGATGAACCAGGGCTACGGCCAGCAGCAGATGAACCAGGGCTACGGTCAGCCTCAAATGAACCAGGGCTACGGCCAGCGGCAGATGAATCAGGGCTACGGCCAGCAGCAGATGAACCAGGGCTATGGCCGGCAGCAGATGGATCCGGGCAGCGGGCAGCCGGCGGCGAATGGTCCTTCTTCGCCGGTTCAAGGGAAAAAGAACAGAAAGAAGCTGATCCTGATCATATCCATCGCAGCGGTTCTCCTGATCGGCGGCGGTATTACAGCCTTTCTTCTGCTAAGAAATAAGGGCGGAGCGGATTCTCCCAAGGCTGCTACACAGGCTGTTTTGGATTGCTATAAGGATATGGACATGGAAAAGATCATTTCGCTTTCGCCGGATGCGATCCTGAACAAAATGATCGCCTTTTATCAGAGCGATTTTGAAGAAATGGATGTGCATAATGCCGGTGATCTGAAACGTCTGGCAAGGGAAAACCTGAATGAGATGGCGGATATAGAATACATGTGGATGAAAGGGGTAAAGTATGAAATAGTAGAAAGCAAGGAATGCTCAAGAGAAGAGATCAGAGGCTATTTTGGCTATGATGCAGACGATATCATGGGCATCCTGGAGGCTGTAGATGTAGATCAGTTTGCTATGGTGGATATCCAAATGACCTACAACGGAGATACATCTTATAATCATGATGTATGCTATAAATATAAGGGTTCCTGGTATTCTGTTCAGGCCCTTACTATTCCGATGGCATTGTCCAGATATTCGGCTAAATCCAGAAAGGCGGATGATCTTACTGCTGCGGAAGTCATCAGTACTGCATTTAGTACAGGACTTGCGAATGAAGATGTATATGATGAAGTGTATCCTTATATGGATGGAAGGGTACTGTTTACGGCAAAACCGGGTGAACCCTTTAAAGCGGTCGGTGGTCTGGATATGCCGTCTAGTACAGCGGAGCTCTATTCGAATCTTGGCGGAGCTACCCCTAAGTTAAAGTATACAAAGAATGGACAGTCCGGTTGGGCTATTGGCATATCCTCTGACGAGAGGCCTATTGTCTGGATCAGCACGGATGATGATCCTACGGCGTATCAGCTTCAGCCGGAGATCGATAAAGATTATAAGTGATTCCGGTATGATCCGGGATATGCTGAGGATTTTCACCCCTTGCTGTTCGGAAAAAAGGTGGATCAAACGTTCGGCTATCGGGAAACAGGTATACTACGGGCATGGGGCGGGCTGAGGCAAAAGAAAGGATTGTATTTATGAAACAGGGCTTTCTGATCATATCTGAGGGAACCCTCGATCCGGAGGGAAGAGAAGACCTTCGTATCATGAAGGAGGAGATCGAGGGAAGGTTTCCGGATTCCATTACAACAGTTGCTTTCACGGATGAAAATGCCCGGAAAGCCCTTCGGGAACAGGAGGGTATCAAGGTTAAAGGAATCCGTGCAGCCATGCTTCAGATGAAGGAAGAAGGCGTGCAGAGTCTTGCTGCCATTACTACAGAGGTTATGGAGAGCCGGGCCTTTGATGCGGAGAAAGAGGAAATTCATGGATGTGCAGCCCTTTTTTCGGAGATGAAGATTGCCGGACCGCTGATCAAAACAGAGGAGGATATCCCTCTATTTTCCAGGTGTATGGCCGGTGTTTTCTCCCGGGATTTTCAGGACAAGGTTCCTGTGGCAGTTGTGGAAAAAGAGCTGGCGCCTTCTGCGGAGGGTATTCTTCCCGCGCTTGAGGCCTCCCTCAGAAGCCAGCTTTCCCCGGAAGCGCATGTGATCAGTCTGATGGGCGGAAAAAGGACAAAGAAAATGCTGGCGGAAATAGAGGGCGATCCGGTAAACCGGACGATCGGTTATATCCCGATGTCTTTTCTGGGAGGACCGGCCTTCGAAGAAAGACTATCCGACGGAGAGCGCTCCCCGGCGGGCAGGACCCGTGCGGCGGGGCATATCCCGCACTTTCATGTCAAGGGACTTGGCGCGTATGATGAGTTCCTCCGGCTGTATCTGAAACGGCTGTATGAAGCATGCCGATAAAAAAGACTTGAAAAATATTTTAAATTCCATTAGCCTCTTCTCAGGACGTCCGGATCGGATCGAGAGGAGGCTGTTTTTGTGAATAAAGAACAATTACATCGGTTCATTTCCGAAAGCACCGGGAATGAAAGGAATATCTGCCAGATCTATGCCATCAAAGACGGTAAGACAGTTTATGACGACTGCTGGCATGGATTTCGGACAGAGGATGCGATGAATGTCAATTCCGTGACCAAGGGCGTGGTGGCTTTGCTCGTCGGGATCACGCTGGATAAAGGTGATATCAAGAGTGTTGATCAGAAAGTGATGGATTTCTTTCCGGAGTATCAGGTTAAGCGGGGAGAAAGAACGATCTATGATGTAACGATCAGGCATCTGCTTACCATGACTGCGCCGTATAAAGGAAGGTCTGAGCCCTGGAAGAAGGTGTGTACATCGGAAGACTGGACACTGACCATATTGGACTATCTGGGTGGGCGAAGCGGGATCACGGGTGAATTCAGGTATGCGACTCTTGGCATTCAGATTCTGGTGGGAATAATAGAGAGAGCAACCGGAGAAAAATGCATTGATTTTGCCAACCGGAATCTGTTTGAACCGCTGGGGCTTCCGGGGCGTATTCTGCATGGAGGCAGTTCCAAAGAGGATCAGTTTGATTTTCTGATGAATAAGAATCCGAGGAAGGTTGAGTGGTACGCTGATCCGCAAGGGACAGTTACCGCAGGCTGGGGACTATGCATGTCGGCGAGGGATATGGCTGTACTGGGGATGCTCGTTTCGGATGATGGTCTTTATAACGGAAAAAGCATTATCTCTAAAGAATACCTGAGAGAGATGACGAAGCCGAAGCTCAGGCTCGGCGAGAGATTCGGGAACATGAATTACGGATACCTGTGGTATAAGCCTTACGACGACAGAGAGGTATATGCGGCGATCGGCGACAGTGGAAACATTATCTACGTCAATAGGGAATTGAAGGTGTCTGTCGGGATAACCGGAACATTTAAACCGAGGATATTCGACAGGGTTGATCTTATAGAGCAAAGCATATTGCCGGCGGTCGGCTGAAAAGTGCCAGCGGATAATCTGTCCGCCGGCGCCTTTCTTAGCATATCTTTAAGTATTGTCGTTCGTTTTTTGTTTCAGGTGTTCCAGATCGGCTTGAAGCTTTTGAATCATAATCGCCTGTGAGTCGATTTTTGCCTGCTGTTCATCAAGCTGCACCTTTTGTTTGTCGATCATGGCATCCTTTTTTTCAACAAGCGTGATATATTCGCTTACATCTAATGTTAATGACTGGTCTAACATAGCCTGGATCGCCTCCCATATCTCCGTGTGTTTTCGATACAGGTGCCGGATCAGCTTCCTGGTCAGTGCCAATAGTTCCAGTCTGTCACCGAGCAGGATGGTTCCGGAGCTGTACGCCTTCTCTATCACTTCGATTATATCATTTTGGTAGAGGTTCAGCAATTGACAAATTCACACGATCCATTGATTTCAGTTCGAATTATGGTAGAATGGAAGAAAGCGGCGCAAACGGACGTATCAGATCAGGAGCATTACCGGGAGGATACCGGATGAATACACAGAATAAAGAGGATTCTCAACTCCAAACGGGCGCTTCCCGCCGGAACGACTGGATCGTCTGGCGGATCATAGTGGTGGGACTTGCGTCCCTCATCATGGCCATGAATATCAATACCTTTGTACATACCGGCGGGCTGCTTCCCGGGGGTGCCAGTGGGCTGACGCTGCTGATCCAGGAAACGGTGAAAAAATATTTTCATCAGGATATTCCTTACTCTGTGCTGAATATCCTGATCAATGCCGTACCGGTGTATATCGGTTTCCGCTTTGTGGGAAAGAAGTTTACATGGCTTTCCTGCTGGTGCATTCTTCTGACGGGCCTTTTGGCAGATCTGATCCCGCCGCTGCAGGTAACAAAGGATATTCTGCTGATCAGCATCTTCGGCGGCCTCATCAATGGCGTGGCCATCAGTATGTGTCTTCTAAAGGATGCCACTAGCGGGGGGACGGATTTTATCGCCATCTATCTGTCGGAAAAGCGGGGCGTGGATTCCTTCAATATCCCGCTGGTGATCAATGCGGTGATCCTTGTTCTGGCTGGCTTTTTGTTTGACTGGGATAAAGCTCTTTATTCCATTATATTTCAGTTTGCGTCTACCATGACGATCCGCATGCTCTACAGGAAGTATCAGAAGGCGACCTTCTTTATCGTAACCAACAAGCCGCGGGAGGTCTGCGCTGCGATCTCCGACATCAGTATGCACGGGGCAACGATCCTGGAGGGGGAGGGCTCATATGAACACTGTGAGCGGAATGTGGTTTATTCGGTGGTTTCCGATGCGGAATCCGGCAGGATCATCCGCGTGGTGCGGGAAGCTGACCCGGAGGCTTTTGTGAATGTACTGAAGACGGAGCGGGTGATCGGCAGGTTCTACCAAAGACCCACAGAATAAGCATCTGCATGCAGTTGCTTCAATTGTCTTAAATGTTCGGCAAGTTTACTGATGTTTTCATATAAATGAAAGAACCCGAAAGAAAGAAAATCCGGGAGAGTGTATTGAAATAGTAACAAAAACGTGTAAAATATTACGAAAACCACACTTCAAAATGTGAATTTATAACGAAATGTTACAAACTTATTACAAAACGCTTGACATTTCCGTTATAAATAGGTATAACACTTAGAGTAACCTGTTGAACTCTAAGAAAGGGAAATTTTGAAGATCATGGATTTAAACAAAAGTAATAAGACGATCTTTTTCTCTCACAAGATGATCACCGCACTTGTGCTGGCTGTACTTCTTGTATTTTCGCTTATGTTCCACACAAACGTTGAGGCTGAGAATTCTTCAACTGGTGCTGAGCGGATTGAGAGAACGCCGGTAGTGGAATCCGATCAGAAAGATGTGCAGGAAGTTGATACTGAAGAGGTTGTACAGAATACAGAAGCCATTAAGGAATCCATTACGGAGGAAAAGGTTACCGTCAAGGCAAAAATGCCCGAGACAGTAGCTGAGAAGATGGAAGAGGGAAAGACCCTCAGTGTATCTGTAAATGAACGGAATAAGGTAACCAAGGGAAAAGAAGAGACAGCAAAGAAGGACGAGGTTAAGGCCGCGGATGTTGAGGCAGTTAAGGCTGCAAACCATCCTTCAGAGTCCGTAAAGGAAGAGGCAGCTCCTGTTACCGAGACAGTAACCGAGGCTGTTACAGAAGCTCCTGTTACCGAGACTGTTACAGAAGCTCCTACCGAGGCTGTTACAGAAGCTCCTACTGAGGCTGTTACAGAAGCTCCGGCTCCCGTAGCAGAGACTCCTTCAGAAGGATGTCTGACCGCATATGCCGGTGTATTCTATGGTCCTTCCGGAAAGGAGACCTATTATAATCTTGACATGAGCGGCGTCGTATCCATCATGAGAGGCATGGGCTTCGATGAGGAGAATTATCCTTACTGGGTAAGAGAAGACGGCTGCAAGATGCTTGGACCTTACATCATGGTTGCTGCAAACCTGGATCTGCATCCCCGCGGATCTGTTGTTCCCTGTTCTCTGGGAACGGCTCTGGTATGCGATACCGGCGGGTTTGCTTCCTGGAATCCGAATGCACTGGATATTGCCACTACCTGGTAAAACCGGAAATCCTGTAAAAAGCAGGAGAGAAGAAACCGAGGCTTTATGCTTCGGTTTTTTTTCGGAAATTTTACACTTGCAAAAAAAGTCTATTCTAATATAATGTTCCTAAGGAGGGGAAATCGATGAACATTATGATCGCAGGCTGCGGCAGGATAGGAAGGGCCATAGCCGGACAGCTTTGTGAAGAAAAACATGAGATCACAGTTATGGACATACACCAGGATGCTCTTTCGGCAGCTACGGGTTCCATGGATGTGATTGGTTATAATGGAGACTGCACCAGCTACAGAGCGCAGCTGGAGGCCGGCGTAGAGGATGCTGACCTGATGATCGCAGTTACCAATCAGGATGAAAAGAATATGCTGACATGTCTTGTTGCCAAGAAGGCCGGTAAATGCAGGACGATTGCCAGAGTAAGAAGTCCCCAGTACTTTCAGGAGATTGGATATCTTCGGGATGAACTGGGTCTTTCTATGGCCATAAATCCGGAATATGTAGCCTCTGCCGAGATAGTCCGTCTGATCCAGATCCCATCCGCCCTGGAGGTGGATACCTTTGCCAAGGGAAGGGTAAACATGATCAGTCTGGATGTGCCGGAGGGCTCAATTCTGGATGGAATGCTCCTGAAGGATATGCCCTCCCGTGTGGGCCAGAGCGCTTTGATCTGCATCGTGGAACGGAACGGGCAGTTCATTATCCCCGGAGGTCTTACGGAAATCCGGGCAGGTGACAGGATTTCCGTTACCCTTTCTCTGGCGGATGTCAGTGATTTTCTGAATAAGATCGGTATCCGGGCAAGAAGGATCAGAAATGTGCTGATCGCCGGCGGAGGTACTATCTCTTATTATCTGGCAAAGCGTCTTCTTGAGCTGAAGATCGATGTCAAGATCATCGAAAAGGATCCGGCCCGCTGCGAGGAACTGGCGGAGCTTCTGCCGAAGGCCATGATCATCCAGGGGGATGCTACAGACAAGGCGCTTCTCACAGAAGAGTCTGCTGAGGATATGGATGCGGTCTGTGCTCTGATGCAGCATGACGAGGAAAACATCCTCCTTTCGCTGTATATGAAAAAGATATCCGAGGCAAAGGTCATTACGCTGGTGACCAGAAATTCCTATGAGGATATTGCCGGAGAGCTTCCCATTGGGCAGATCGTGTCACCGAAGAAGATCACGGCGGAATACATTACCCGGTTTGTACGGTCCATGCATAATGAAGAGGGCAGCGATGTGGTAGCCCTGTACAAGATGAAGAAGGACCAGGTGGAATCCATGGAGTTCCATGTGGGAAACGATGCGAGAGTGGTGGGTAAACAGCTGAAGGATCTGGCCCTGAAGCCCAATACGCTGCTGACCTGTATTGCCCGGAACCGTGAGATCATCAGGCCCGGCGGGCGGGATGTGATCTGTCCCGGAGACAGCGTGGTGGTGGTAACGACCCAGAAGGGGCTGAAAAGCATCGACGGGATACTGAAATAGGATTCTAAATAGGCGGATTGTGGCATGAATTATCGAATGATTCTATATATCAACGGCGCCGTTCTGCAGATTGTGGGTCTGCTTATGCTGATCCCGACTGCAGTGGGCGTTTACTTTCACGATGGCGGTCTCTGGCCTCTTGCGGGAGTTGCGGCGGCTTCTATTATTCTGGGAACGCTCATCCGGCTGAAAAAGCCGAAGGATACGAAGATCAGAGCCAGGGAAGGCTTTGTGATCACAGCGCTGGTCTGGGTGATCCTCTCGCTGGTGGGCGCGCTGCCTTTTATTTTGAGTGGAGATATTTCGGATTTTACGGAGGCGGTATTTGAAACAGCTTCCGGCTTTACTACCACAGGAGCCAGCATCCTGACCGATGTGGAGGCTATGTCAAAGAGCCTTCTCCTCTGGAGAAGCTTTACTCACTGGCTGGGCGGAATGGGCGTTCTGGTATTTCTGATCGTCTTCCTGCCCTCCGATGCAGATGAAATGAACCTGATGAAGGCGGAGAGCCCCGGCCCTTCTGTGGATAAGCTGGTGCCTAAGGCCCGCAGCACGGCCTTTTTCCTTTATGCCATCTACACTACAATGACCGTGACGATGATCACTATTTTATTCGTCCTGGGAATGCCGAAGTTTGATGCGATCTGCATCTCCGTTGGTACGGCAGGTACAGGCGGCTTCGGTGTCCGGGCGGACAGCTGCGCGGGCTATTCTCCTGCCTGTCAGATCGTGATCACGGTTTTCATGGTCCTGTTCGGCATCAACTTCAAGGTTTATTTCCTGATGGTCATGAAAAAATGGAAGGACATCCTGAAATGCGAGGAGGTCTTCTGGTATCTGGTGATCTACGGTGCATCGGTAGCCCTGGTGACCTTCGGCATCGTCAATGATCTGGGGTCTCTTGCGGTGGCTATCCGCCATTCCTCCTTCCAGGTGGCTTCCGTGATGACTACATCCGGCTTTGCCACACTCGATTTCAATCTGTGGAATACTATGCCGAAGTCGGTAATGGTAGCGGTTATGTTCTGCGGCGCCTGCGCAGGAAGTACAGGCGGCGGTATGAAGGTATCCCGTTTTGTGATCTGGGTAAAGCAGGTGCGAAGAGAAATCAATAAGTTTGTGCATCCCCGTTCAGTGAACCGGGTGCGTCTGGACGGAAAGCCGGTGGAAGAGGATGTGATCCGTTCCACCAACGTATACATGATGGCCTACCTGTTCGTTTTTATCAGCTCGCTTCTGGTGATTTCGCTGGATGGCTTTGATCTGACATCCTCCTTTACGGCGGTGACGGCGACCATAAACAATATTGGTCCGGGACTTGGCGTTGTGGGTCCGACAGGAAGCTTTCATGATTTCAGTGTTCTTTCCAAATGGGTCTTCATCTTTGATATGATCGCGGGAAGGCTGGAGCTCTTCCCCATGCTGGTTCTGATCTCGCCGGGAACATGGAAGAAAAAGTGATGGTGCCGGATTATTTTTCGCCGGACAGAATCACTTTGCGATAAATCATAATTGTGCAGGATTTTTGGGAATGAATCTGCTATAGTTAAATTGGGGAGAGGTTTCTATTTCCCGGGATTACGAAGAGTTTGGAGGTGTCTCCTATGGCAGATGACATAAGCAGGAATACTGAGCAAAAGCCGGAAGATACAAAACAGAACCATATAAAAGAAACAGAAGGCGCGGAAGACAGGGAAAGACTTGAAATGTTTGACAGGGGGTTTACCCACAGCGGAGCCTTTCATGCGGATGATGTGTTTGCCACCGCCCTTCTGGGAATACTGAATCCCGATTTTAAGGTGGAGAGAGGCAGTACGGTTCCCGAGGATTTTGACGGGATCGTATACGATATCGGAAACGGTGAGTTTGACCACCATCGGGAGGATAAAAAAAGGGAGAACGGGATTCCCTACGCTTCCTTCGGGCTTCTTTGGAAGAAATACGGAAAAGAGATCCTGGATGAGGAGGATGCGGAGACCTTCGACCGGAAATTTGTGCAGGAGATCGACCAGGCGGATAATACCGGCCGGGGAAATCTTCTGACGGACTCCATTAAAAATATGAATCCCTCCTGGAATGACGAGCAGAGCTATGATGAAGCCTTTGATCATGCAGTGAGCTTTGCACGGGAGGTTCTCGGCAGCGAGTTCAGACAGCTGAATGCAAGGCGTGAGGCGAGGAGCTTTGTACGTGCCGAGGTGGAGAAGGCAGAGGGAAGGATACTCGTCCTTTCCCGTACAGCTCCCTGGCAAGAGATTGTTGCAGAGACGGATATCCTTTATGTGATCTTCCCTTCAGCCAGAGGGGGATTCATGATCCAGGCGGTTCCGGATAATGATGACAGACATAAACAGAGACTGCCCTTCCCCGAAGTCTGGCGGGGAAGAACAAGAGAAGAGCTGGAAAAGGAAACGGGAGTGAAGGGCTTTACCTTCTGCCATGCGACGGGCTATATTGCTGCCGCAGAAACTCTTCCCGCCGCCCGGAGCGTGGCGGAGCTTTCCATCCGGCTGGGAGAAGCCGGTAAGTAACAGTCCCGATGCTGTGGACGGCTGAGAATAAGGAGGCCATATGTACTGCCAGATCAGATCAGTGCTTACGGAGTGCGAGGCGCAGGACATTAAGAACAGGGAATATCAGTACGCAGTTGTACTGACGCCTGAGGAGTGGAAGAACCGGCAGGCTGAATTTGATATGGGAATTGATATGGATCTGGATGTTACGGATATCCATAACACCAAGGCGGAGGTGAATTTTGATTCGCTTACCGGAACCTTTTCCATTCCCAGCCGGAGAAATATTGCCGGCGAGGATTATAAATATGCCTTTGCTCTTGATGAGAAAGGCATTGTTTTTATTGATTCCACAGGTGTGGTGGAGCGGATGTTCCGCCGGATAGCCAGAACAAAGAAATGGCGGATCCCGAGCCTTGAGCGTTTTCTGTATGATTTTCTTGAATTGATCATCCGGCGTGACCTTTCCATTATGGAGGCGTACGAAAAGGAACTGGATCATATCGAGGATGATATCCTGGACGATGCCGTGGAGGCGGATCTCGGCCGGGTGAATGAGATCCGGGGTGATATCCGTGACCTCAGGATGCATTATGAGCAGCTCATCGATTTCAGCCAGGAGCTGGAGGAAAATGAGAATAATTTCTTTAAGGCGGAGAATACCCGGTATTTCCGGCTGTTTACGGACCGGATGACCAGGCTGCATGATACGGCCACCAATCTTCGTGATTATACCATGCAGGTGCGGGACCTTTACCATACCCAGATGGATGTGAAGCAGAACCGGATCATGACGCTGCTTACGGTAGTAACCACCATCTTCATGCCGCTGACGCTGATCACCGGCTGGTACGGCATGAATTTCCAGCACATGCCGATTCTGCAGACCAGATGGGGATATCCGGCTGTGATCGTTGTCTCTATCCTGATCGCGGTGGGAAGTCTGCTCTTTTTCAAAAAGAAGAAGTGGTTGTAGCGTTCTCAGCAAAAGTCCCTGCCTATGTCCGGAAAACGGGATAAAGCGCGCGTGGCAGACGGAAGGAAATGGATATGTTTGGCAGAAATAAGGGAAAAGGAAAAGTAAAATATGCTTATGACCCCGGGGTGAAGGTACCTGCGGTAAAGACCAGCATCTGTACAGGTGAACAGGTGGCCGGTTTCTGGATCCTGTCGGCCAGAAGGTTTCAGGATGTGACCCTGATCCGGACCGGGAAGGAGCTGGAAAGCTTCTGCCGTGCCTGCGGAATTACGAAGGAAGAACTGAAAAGGATCGTATGATCCAGGCGTACCGGTGCAGGGTTGATCACAGGAAGTGCAGCAAGCATGGATGAAAGGAGAAAAACGGATGCAATACAGGAAGGATAAATATGGGAACGAAGTGTCTGTTCTGGGATATGGATGCATGCGTTTTTCCGAAAGGCAGAAGGGACGCGGTATTGACCTTTACAAGGCGGAAAAGGAGATCATGCGCGCCTTTGAACTGGGCGTGAATTATTATGATACCGCCTATATCTATTCCGGCAGCGAGGATGCGCTTGGCCGGATTGTCAGAAAGAATAAGATCCGTGAAAAGATCAATATCGCCGATAAGCTGCCGCAGTACATGGTCAGAAATTCGGCGGCTATTGATAAATATTTCGGCGAGCATCTTACCCGCCTCAGAACAGAGTATATTGATTATTACCTCATGCACATGCTGACAGACAAGGTGGCGTGGGATAATCTGAAAAAACTGGGCATCCTTTCCTGGATCGAAAACAGAAAGAAGCAGGGGGATATCCGGCAGATCGGTTTTTCTTATCACGGGAATACAGAGCTTTTTCTCGAGATCCTGAATGATTATGACTGGGATTTCTGTCAGATCCAGTATAATTATCTGGATGAGAATACACAGGCCGGCCGTGCGGGACTGATGGCGGCATATGAAAAGGGGATCCCCGTGGTGATCATGGAGCCTCTCCGGGGCGGAAAGCTGGTTCGCCTGCCGGAGATTGCCATGAAGAGGCTGAATAAGACGAGACCGGAATGGTCATCTGCGGAGCTGGGACTCCGGTGGCTCTGGGATCAGCCGGCGGTTACTTGTGTGCTTTCCGGCATGAACTCCGTGGAAATGGTTGAGGAAAACTGCAGGATCGCATCTCAGGCGGAGGCAGGATCCTTTACGGAGAAGGATAAGAAACTTGTAGAGGAAGTCCGGCAGATCCTGCTGGCCAGAACAAAGGTTGGCTGTACCGGCTGCCGGTATTGCATGCCCTGTCCCAAGGGTGTGGATATCCCCGCTATCTTCAGCTGCTATAATAATATGTACCTGGATGGAAAGACGGAAGCCAGGTTTGAGTTTGCCCGGCTGATGGGCGTAAGAAAGGATCCGGCCTTTGCAACGCAGTGTGTGGAGTGCGGAAAATGCATGCAGCACTGCCCGCAGCATATCGAGATCCCGAAACGGCTGAAGGAGGCGGATAAAGCCCTCCGGCCTCTGCCCTATAAGGTGGGTATTTCCGCTGCCAGAAAGTTCATGCTGGGTGGCAGAAAGGAAAAGAAGGGCAAAACCGATAAAGAGTAAAGATAGAAAATAACAGAAAAAATATAGACGGATAAAAGAATAAGGGCGGTACGGCTGACGGATGCGGTTATCGTGATGTATAAATAAAGACGAGGTAAAGATGGAAAACAGAACCGGACGGGAAGAAAAAATAACCATATACGGAGCTCTGCAGAGACTGGTGATGTTCCGGAGCCTGCGGGAGGATCCGCTGCTGAAGAGTATTGCGGAGGCACTCGAAGGACTTTTGAACGGATCATCGGACCGGCTGGATGTGCTGGACGGGCTGAACGGGGAAATAAACAGTCTTCTGCAGACGGCTACGAGCCTTTCCTTTACGGAAAATCTCTGGCAGGCTTACCTGACCATGCTTCTGATCCGCAGCGAGAATCCGCTCAGTTTGACCATCGAAATGAGAGAGGCAGAGCAGGCGGCAGGAGGAAGCGCCGAGGCTTTCGCCCGAAATGATATGAAGTGGATCCGGGCGCTCTTTCTTTATGATTTCGCAAGGGAGGAAAGATGCCTTGAGGTGCCTTTATTCTCCACGCTGACCCATTATCACGCGGTAGCGAAAAGGGAACAGATGTATAACCGCCGGGCGTCCGGGACAATCCATATGCTGCAGAATGAGCTTCTTCAGGCGGCAGAGCTTCCGGAGGATAATGCGGCGGATGCCATGTGGAAGGTACTGTCCGTTTTCTACCGCACCAGAGGTGTCGGGCAGTTCAGTCTGAACAGCGCTTTCCGGGTGGAGAATGCAGCGGACGGAAGCATTTATTTTTCTCCGATCAGTAATCTGCAGGATATTCATCTGGACGATCTCGTGGGCTATGAAAGCCAGAAAAGACAGCTCCGGGAAAATACGGAGGCCTTTGTGGATGGACGCCGTGCCAATAACTGCCTCCTTTTCGGCGACAGTGGTACGGGAAAATCCACCAGCATTAAGGCTTTGATCTCCGAGTATCAGGACCGCGGACTCCGGATGATCGAGCTGTATAAGCATCAGTGCCGTTCCCTTTCCGAGGTGATCGGAAGGGTGAAGAACAGAAATTATAAATTCATCATTTATATGGATGATCTTTCCTTTGAAGAGGATGAAACCGAATATAAATACCTTAAAGCGGTGATCGAGGGCGGTCTGGAGACCCGTCCGCAGAATGTGCTGATCTATGCGACATCCAACAGGAGACACTTGATCCGGGAAACCTGGAATGACACACATGATCTGCAGATGGATAAGCATCATTCCGATACTGTACAGGAGAAGCTTTCGCTGGTACAGCGTTTCGGTATCACCATCGGTTATGTGCGGCCGAACCAGAAGGATTATTATCAGATCGTAAAGGAGCTTGCGGCCAGACATCCGGAGATCTCGCTTTCCGAGGAGGAACTGCTCCGGGAGGCTGCGGCATGGGAGGTAAGCCACGGCGGAATGACCGGACGTACGGCTCAGCAGCTGATCGACCATCTGCTGTGACAGAAAGGCTGCTTTGAAAATCGCTGCTGCTGAATAAAACGGCAGTACGTGTACGGACGTCCCGAATGTTTTGCTGTACTTGATGTACAGTGATAAATGCCGACACAGATGGAGAGGAACATGACGAAAAAAGAAAGAGCCCGCCTCATCACGGAGCGGCTGAATGAAGTATACGGGCTGGATCTGGAATGCTATCTGCAGTATGACCGGGAAAAACCATGGCAGCTTCTCTTTGCCACAATGCTGTCCGCCCAATGTACCGACGCGCGGGTCAATATGGTGACCCCGGCGCTTTTTGAAGCATATCCAACGCTGGAAGATATGGCGGCGGCAGATGTATCGGAAGTGGAAAAATATATCTTTTCCACCGGCTTTTACCATAACAAGGCAAAGAACATGGTAGCGGCGGCAGGCGTACTCCTTTCGGATTTTGACGGAAAGCTCCCGGATACCATTGAAGAGCTTACGTCCCTTCCGGGAGTGGGAAGAAAAACAGCCAATGTGATCCTGGGAAATATATTCCATAAAAAGAGCATTGTCGTGGATACCCATGTTAAGCGGATATCCCGGCTTTTGGGCCTGACAGAGGAAAAGGATCCTGAGAAGGTGGAATACGACCTGATGAAGCTCCTGCCGGAATCCCAGTGGATCCTTTATAACCATCAGGTGATCATGCATGGCAGGAAGGTCTGCATTTCCGGAAGACCGAGATGCATGGAATGTCCCCTGTCAGATCTTTGCAAGGGGAGAAAGAAGTAAACATAAAAATCACAGTTTGGAAACAGAATAACAGTTGATTTTATATAAAAATAGTGTTATTATTCTATAATTCATGCGGGCTGTGCAGACTAAATCTGATGCGTTGCCTGCAGAATAACCAGATCTATGCAACGAATGTCCGTCTGATCGTGCTTATGCTTTTAAGCCGCGATCAGCAATGTCCGTACCGGATGCGTTCCGGACGGGAGGAAAGGAAAGAATAAAATGATAGATTTCAGCAAAAAGAAAACCAAATCCGCAAAAATCGTTCTTGCTGTTATAGCATTTATCCTAGTGTTCGGATTTGTTGCCGGCCTTCTGGCCATGATGTAAGGGAGGCGTAACTCATGCGGCCTTTTACCAAAAAGAAAAGCATTGCAGGTATGCTCCTTGCGGCAGCACTTCTCCTTATGCCTGTTTCGGCAATAAAGACGGAGGCGGCCGAAGAGGATGATCTTCTGGAGTCGGTCAAGGTCCGGAAAAATGTATTCGTGGACGGAACCGATGTGGGGGATATGACTGGCAGCGAGCTGGAGGATGTGCTGAATAAAATGAAAAGCAGCTGCGCTGATACAAGCGTGGACATCCGTACGGATTACGGCGATGTCGAGGTGAAGCTGTCGGATGTAGGCTACCGGGACAATACAGACCAGCTTGCGGCAAAGGTTCTGGCCGTAGGAAACTCCGGTAACGTGCTTTCCCGCTACAGGGATCAGAAAAAGCTGGAAAAGGAACCCATCGAGTTCAAGGTGGAAAAATCCGTCAGTCCCTTTTTGCTGGAGACAGTGATCCGCAGCAATCTCAGCGAGGCCATGTCCTCAGGAAGCGAATATCTGCTGGCCAAGCACAGTGACGGAACCGTTACGGTAACCTTATCCGGTTCGGAAAGCGTGATCGATTACGCAGGAACGGCAGAGGAGATCGAAAAGCTGCTGGATGAAGGGAAATCCGGTAAGCTTTCCGTGACAGCCACAACCGGCGGGGAGAATGATTCAATCGTCAATGCACTGGCAGAGATCCATGATCTTCTGGGTTCCTATACCACGGATTATAACGGCCCGTCGGGACGTATGCAGAATGTGGAGCGGGCGGCAGAACTGATGAACGGAAAGGTGCTTTTCCCCGGCGATGTGATCTCTGTTTATAAGAATATTGAACCGATTGAGGTCGATAATGGATATGCCATGGGACATCAGTTTGTAAATAACAAGATCGTGGATGGAATAGGCGGCGGTGTATGCCAGGTCTCCACCACTTTCTATAACGCGGCTCTTTATGCGGAGCTGGAGATCGTTCAGCGTGACTGCCACTCCCTCCGGGTATCCTATGTGGATATAGCAAGGGATGCCACTCTGGCCGGCGGTATCATCGACCTGAAGGTAAAGAACAATCTGAACAACCCGATCTATATTGAGAGTGTGGCCATCGATGGCAGCCTGACCTTTAATATATATGGTAAGGAATACCGGCCGGCAAACCGGACTATTGAACTGGAGGCCTACCAGACGGCAACGGTAGATAAGCCGGCGCCTGTCATGACAGAGGATCCGACACTGAAGCCCGGTGAAGAAAAAGTGACGGAAAAGGGGTCTACCGGATCGGTTGGAGAGCTTTGGAAGTATGTATATGTGGATGGTGAACTGACAGATTCCATTCTGATCAACAGAAGCAATTATTCCGCAACGCCGGATTATATCAGTAAAAACAGTCAGCCGCCTTCGGAAGAGCCTTCTACGGAGGCAGCAACGGAAGCAACTACAGAAAAGCCGACGGAGAAACCTACAGAAAAGCCGACAGAAAAGCCCACGGAAAAACCGACGGAAAAACCCACGGAGCAGCCGACAGAGCTGCCCACGGAGCAACCGACAGAGAAGCCGCCTGCCGATCAGCCCGCTGAGCAGCCTGCCGCGCAGCAGACGCCATAGTACAGCAAAGAGTGTGCCCCGGCGGGCAGCGGATATAGAAAGAAATGATAATGGAGTTAAAATGCGATACGGAACAGTTTCCAGACTGTGGAACGACCGCAGTATAACAAGACATCTGAAAAAGAAAACTGATGGGATCCTCTCCGGGAATTCTCCCGGGGAGGATTTTGCCATACTGTCCCTTGATAAGGAGGACGGAGCCTTGTTTCTGGCCGATGGATTTGCCTCCGACTGTGAGGCCTTCCCGGCTCTTCGACTGGCCATGCTGAGGGCAGATAATAATATGGCCCTTTCCGGCAGAAAAACTGCGGCGATGCGTCTTTCGCTGGTTCTGGGCGAGGACTGCCCGGAGCAGAAGCTTCGGAAGGAAATGCGGGCTGCGGGCAGCTTTGCCGGTGAAAACGGATGGGAGCTTGCAGGCGGAAACACCGTTTTTGCCTTTCCCGGAGACAGCCTTAGTGCGACAGTGACTGCTTTTTCCTGCGGCAGAGCGGACGCAGGGCAGGAGCATTCAGGCGGCGGAGAGGACACCATGCAGGCGCTCTCCCGCGGCGGAGAGGATGCCGTGCGGGCTCTTTCCTGTATGGCTGCAGAGGAAAGTGTTGGCGTGCCGGCTGCGGGGGATATCGTCCTGGTGACAGGCTTCGCAGGCGCTTTCGGCGCAGCCCTCCTGGCGGAAAAGCTGGAAGATGATCCGGAACAGCCCTTTTCGGGAAGCTATCTTACGAATGCAAAACACCCCGGAGGTCTGTCGGTGCGTCCTGCCGCAGAGATTCTTTATATGCTGGGGATCAGAAGGATGAAGGACGTGTCCTTCGGCGGTGTTTACCGTGCGATGTCGGAGCTGGCGGAGAAAAGCAGCCTTGGCATAAGCATTCTGCACGAGGCGATTCCGGTGCGGCAGGATACGATCGAGATCTGTGAGTATATGAAGGAGAACCCGTATACCCTTACGGGAACGGGCGGCCTCGTGGCCATCTGTCCGGAAAATATGCTGGACATTGTTTCCGGGGCGCTTTCTGCGGCGGGAATCCCCTTTGGTGCAGCAGGCGTTCTGACAGAAGAAAAAGCAAGAAAAGTATACTCCCGGGAAAGCGGAAGAGAACGTTTTCTGGATGATTACCGGAGGTAGACAGCTATCATGATATGGATATCCTTTTGGGAGGGCGAGCTGATCTTCACTCTGATCTGGCTCCTGTTCCGCGCCGGGATCTGGCTTCGGAACGGGAAAATCCGGTGGAAGAGAGAGGCGCAGCTCCTGCTTTTATATGTGAATTTGTTTATCCTGATCCGGTTTACCTTTTTTCCCTTCGAAAAGGTGAACGGTCATGTGCAGCCGCTTCCTTTTATTCCGGAGGAGATTCTTCCGCTTCGCGTGAATCTGAGACCCTTTGTACAGATCTTTTGGTATGATACAACGCATGATCTTCTGGTGAATGTGATCGGCAACATTGCCATGTTTATTCCAACCGGAATTATCCTTCCGGTGCTTTTTAAGAGGCTTAACCGCTGTTGGAAGGCCATTCCGGCGGGCGCCATGATCTCGCTTTGTATCGAGCTGATCCAGCTGCTGTTTTACACCAGAGCCACAGACGTGGACGACCTGATCCTGAATACCTCGGGTTGTATCATCGGTTATATGATCTATGCATTTGTCAGGTGGTGCAGAAGGAAGCGGAGATGAAAAGGGTATGTTGCCGCCCGCTTAATATAATGCTATTGCAACCATTATGTTTGATACATGGCAGGAAATATCTGATCGCATCCTTCTCTTTTCAACAATGCTGGAATGTGGTAAAATAGCGGCTGTATAGCATAGCCTTGCTGAGCAAGGATGCTTCAAAAAACATGAGGGATGCGTCTATGCATCCGCTATCCGGCGGAACGAGGAGGTTTAACATGCGTGAGGAAATACTGCGTTTACTGGAGAAAAACGGAAAGCTGTCACCGGCAGAAGTGGCGGCCATGCTCGGTCTGGACGAGGAAAAGGTAACGGCGGAGATCCGGGAGATGGAAAAAGAAAAGATCATCTGCGGCTATCATGCGCTGATCGACTGGGATAAGGTGGATCAGGAGAGGGTGACCGCCATGATCGAGGTGAAGATCTCTCCCATCCGGGGCGAGGGCTTTGACCGGATCGCTGAACGGATCAGCCGGTTCAGCGAGGTGAAATCTGTATATCTGATGTCCGGCTCGAAGTCGGACCTGATCATGACCATTGAGGGCAGCACCATGAAGGAGATCGCCCGGTTTGTTTATGATAAGATCGCCCCGATGGAGACGGTGGAATCCACAGCGACCTTCTTCGTGCTGAAGAAGTATAAGGAGCATCAGGAGATTTTTTCCGAGGGACGCACTGAGGATGAAAGGATTCAGGGACTGTCATGAGAGAAATGAATCAGATTGCCGTGGACATGAAGCCTTCCGGCATCAGAAAGTTTTTTGATATCGTAAGCGAAATGCCGGATGCCATTTCACTTGGCGTTGGCGAGCCGGATTTTGATACTCCCTGGCATATCGCGGACGAGGGCGTGTATTCCCTGGAAAAGGGGAGGACTTTTTACACCTCGAACTCCGGACTAATGGAGCTCCGTAAGGAGCTGACAGCCTGGTATAAGAGAAAATATGATGTGAATTATGACGGAAAAACAGAGTGTCTCATCACGGTCGGCGGCAGCGAGGGCATCGATCTTGCGATTCGGGCGCTGCTGAACCCCGGGGATGAGGTGATCATTCCGGAGCCCTGCTATGTTTCCTATGTGCCCTGTGTGCATCTGGCCGGGGGGACGGCTGTTACGATCCCCCTTAAAAACGAGAACCAGTTCCGTCTTACGCGGGAAGAGCTGGAGGCGGCCATTACGCCCCGTACAAAGGTATTGATCCTTTCCTTTCCCAATAACCCCACAGGGGCGATCATGACACGGGAGGACCTTCATCCGATCGCCGAGCTTTGTCTGAAGCATGATCTCTACGTTATTTCCGATGAGATTTATTCCGAGCTGACCTATGGAGAGGAGCCGCATTGCAGTATCGCTTCCCTTCCGGGAATGCAGGAGAGAACCATTGTGGTCAACGGCTTTTCCAAGGCCTATGCCATGACCGGATGGCGGCTGGGCTATGCTCTGGCACCGGAGTCCGTGACAAGGCTCATGACAAAGATCCATCAGTTCTGCATCATGTGCGCGCCGACCACAAGCCAGTATGCGGCGGTGGAGGCCGTCAGGAACGGGGATGAGGATATTGCTGAGATGCGCCGCAGCTACGATGAGCGCAGACGCTACCTGATGAAGAGGCTGGAAGAAATGAACATGCCGGCATTTGAGCCTTTGGGTGCATTTTATATTTTCCCCTGCATCAAGGCTTTCGGCATGAGCAGCGATGAATTTGCTACGGAGCTTCTGAAGAAAGAGAAGCTGGCCGTGGTTCCCGGTACCGCCTTCGGCGACTGCGGAGAAGGTTTCCTCAGGATTTCCTATGCTTACTCCATTGAACAGCTGCGTGAGGCCATGGGCAGAATCGAGCATTTTATTTCCGGGCTGAGCCGCAGCTAAACAAGGCAGATGATTTAGCTGGAAAATAGAAATAAGAAGGAAAAGTGCAAAAGAATGATCAGACCGGGAGAATAGTTTCCCGGTCTGTTTGTTTGAATTATTTATTTTGTTAGAGAAAACCACTTTTTCATCTTCACTGAATATGGTATACTTATATCTGATTATGCATAAATGAAAATATTAGAGAAATGTCAGAGAAAGAAGATTTACGGAATGAACAAGCGCTCACTGCGAATACTTGAATATCCGAAGATACTGGAGCAGCTGGCCGGCTATGCAGCCTCCCGCGGAGCAAAGAAAAAGTGTCTGAGACTGAGTCCCATGAAGGATATGGCAGAGATCGGGACTGCCCAGGAGGAAACCAGAGATGCCTTTCTCCGGCTGGAAAAGGATGGAAATGTTTCCTTTGCCGGGGTAACGGACGTGATGGGCTCTCTGAAGCGGCTGGAGATCCATGCTTCGCTGGATGCACCTGAGCTTCTGGATATTGCAGCGCTTTTGGAAACGGCGGAATCCGTTCGCAGCTACGGGCTTCTTCCGGAGGAAAGGGATGCGGATTCGCCGGGCGGAGGGCTGGACAGCCTTTCCGGCAGGTTTCACGATCTGGCTGTTCTGCGGGATGTTTCCACGGAAATCCGCCGCTGCCTTCTGGATTCGGAGACCTTCGCGGATGATGCTTCTCCGGCGCTGAAAAATATCCGCAGGAAAATTGAGAATGAAAATAAGGATCTGCATAAGCTCCTGGAGAGGCTCCTAAGGTCCACAGCCGATCAGAATCTTCTTACAGATGCGCTGATCACCCAGAGAAACGGAAGGTACTGTATTCCGGTCCGGGCGGAGCATAAGAGCCATTTTTCCGGCATGATCCATGACCGGTCAGCCTCCGGCTCGACGCTTTTCATCGAGCCTATGGAGGCCGTGCAGATGAACAATACTATACGGGAGCTGATGGATGATGAAAAAGAGGAAATGCAGAAGATCCTGGCCGGGCTTTCCGAAATGGCAGGCGCCTGCGTGCCGGAGATCGAGTCCGATCATCAGCTTCTGACCGAACTGGATTTTATCTTTGCCAAAGCAAAATATGCAAGGGCGACAAAGGCTTCCCAGCCTATTCTGAATGATGAAGGACAGGTGGAGCTGAAGAGGGCGGTTCATCCGCTGCTCGACCCGAAGACCGCTGTCCCGGTAGATATCAGCCTGGGAGAGGACTACACTTCGCTGATCATTACCGGACCCAATACGGGCGGAAAAACGGTTTCGCTGAAAACGCTGGGACTTCTTACACTTATGGGCCAGTCCGGACTGCATATTCCGGCGGGCGAGGGCTCCCGGCTGTCGGTCTTTACGGATGTATTTGCGGATATCGGAGATGAACAGAGCATTGAACAGAATCTGTCCACTTTCTCCTCACACATGAAGAATATCATCTACATTACCCAGCATGCAGATTACAGGAGCCTCTGTCTTTTCGATGAACCGGGTGGCGGAACGGATCCGGCCGAGGGTGCTGCCCTGGCCATCGCCATTTTGAACAGTCTGAAGAGAAGGGGCGCCAGAGTCATGGCCACAACCCACTATACAGAGCTGAAAACCTATGCGCTCAGTGAGGACGGCGTTATGAATGCCTCCTGCGAATTCGATGAGAAAACCCTGCAGCCCACCTATCGCCTGCTGATCGGTGTGCCGGGAAGTTCCAATGCTTTTGCCATTGCCAGAAGGCTCGGCATGGAACAGAGTATTATTGAGGAAGCCCGGTCCGGCATGGCGGAGGACAGAGTGCGGATGGAGGAGATCCTTGCTGAGCTGGACCGTCTCCGGAGAAATGCGGAGGAGGAACAAAACAGGGCGGCGGAGGCAAGACGCTCTGCGGAAGCATTGGAAAGAAGGCTGTCGGAGCAGGAGAAGAATCTGAAGGAGAAGAAGGAAAAGCTTCTCGAGGATGCCAGGATCGAGGCGCAGCTGATCCTGGAGGATGCCAAGGAAACAGCGGACGAGGCGATCCGGGACTTCCATAAATGGCAGAAGAATCCGCATGGCTCCTCTATTTCCGATATGGAAAAGAAACGAACAAGGCTTCGGGAAAAGGCGGGAGAGTATCAGAAGGCCGCGCCGAAGGCAAAGCGGAGCGGAAGAAAAACGGGAGAGCTGAAGACCGGAGACCCGGTCCTGGTGCTTTCACTGGATACGGAAGGCAAAATCCTTTCCGGACCGGATGCCAAGGGGAGATTTCTGGTGGGGATGGGTATTCTGCAGTCCAAATTTGCCGCCCAGGATCTGGAGCTTCTGGATGCGCCGGCAGAAATGCCCGAGGAGCCGGTACAGAAGACCGGTTACGGACGTATGGCCAATGCCATAAACTTTAAGCCGGAGCTGAATCTTTTGGGAAAAACAGTGGACGAAGCGCTTCAGCTTCTGGATCAGTTCCTGGATGATGCCCTGATGGCTCACGCTTCCTCAGTGACCATCATCCACGGAAAGGGAACCGGCGCCCTTCGCCGGGCGGTGACGGAGCATCTCCGGAAAACCTCTTACGTAAAGAAATTCCGCGCAGGGGAGTATGGAGAGGGCGATGCAGGCGTAACCATCTGTGAACTTTAGTCTGCAGATTCTGCAGGCCGGCGAACATCGCCGGATGAATCGAAAAAAGAGAGGATAAAAATGGATAAGCCAAGAATACTGATCGTTGACGACGATGAGAATATTGCGGAACTGATATCGCTTTATCTGGAAAAGGAATGCTTTGAGACAATGATCGCCAAAGACGGCGAATCTGCGCTGGAGAAGTTTGCGGAGTTCCGGCCGGATCTTATCCTGCTGGATCTTATGCTGCCGGGAATTGACGGCTACGGCGTATGCAGCGAGGTCAGGAAGACCAGTGATGTCCCCATTATCATGCTTTCCGCAAAGGGTGAGGTGTTTGATAAGGTGCTGGGACTGAAGATCGGAGCGGATGATTATATCCAGAAGCCCTTTGATTCCAATGAGCTTGTGGCCAGAGTCCATGCGGTGCTGAGACGTACAGGCCCTTCGCGGGTGGAGGACGTCAATGCACCGGAGGAAAAACAGAATACGGATTCCGACCATATCGGAGAGTATGTGGAATATCCGGGACTCATCGTCAATATTTCCAGTTATACGGTTTCCCTGAATTCCAAGCGGATCGAGATGCCGCCAAAGGAGCTCGAGCTTCTTTATTTCCTGGCCAGCCGCCCGAATCAGGTCTTTACCAGAGAGCAGCTGCTCAATCAGCTCTGGGGATATGATTTCATCGGGGATTCCCGTACGGTGGATGTGCATGTCAAGCGGCTCAGAGAAAAGCTGGTGGGTAATTACAACTGGTCCATTGCGACAGTATGGCGTATCGGCTATAAATTCGAGGTAAAATAAATGCAGCGCTCTCTCTTTGACCGGATCTATATCGCCTTTCTGGTGATCCTGATCGTATCCTTTGTTTTTCTGATCTTTCTGGTATCCTATTTTGCCAGAAGGTCCATGATCTCCGAAAAACGGCAGGCCATGGAAAATGAAGGCTCTCTTATTGCGGCTTATACGCTGCCGGGATATATTTCCGGTGAGTATGATAAAGAGGATCTGGTTCAGATCTTTAATTTCTATGCGGGCACACTGAAGACGGATATCTGGCTCCTTTCCGCCAACGGAACAGTTGTGGCCACTTCGGACTATTTCGGAAAGAGGCAGACCGCCTCAGCTACGGATGCGGAGTCGCTTCGGGTCGTAACCCCGCCGCCGTCCAGTATTTTCCGTGTAGAGGCGGGATTTAAGCTGGACAAACGGTTTTATGAGATCGGTACCTTTCACGGTACCTACAACGAAAAGGTTCTGTCGGTGAATGTTCCGGTGGAAATGAGTTCGGCAGGGAAAACAAGGATTGTCGGTTCCGTGATCATGCATTCCTCCATGCAGAGTATTGATGAGACCATGAAGTATACCCACAGCGCCAGCATTGTGCCCTGTCTTTTCATCATTGCCATTTCGTTCATCTTCCTATCCGTGCTGTCGCGGAAGATCATCCGTCCCGTAAAGAAGCTTTCTGTCGTGGCGGAGGAATATTCCAAGGGAAATTTCGATGTACAGACGGAGATCAGCCGTGAGGATGAGGTGGGACAGCTGGCCCATTCACTTGAGTATATGGCATCGGAGCTTTCCAAACTGGAGGATTACCGCCGGGATTTTGTTTCGAACATATCCCATGACTTCCGGTCTCCGCTGACCAGTATCCGCGGCTATGTTCAGGCTATGCTGGACGGCACCATACCGCCGGAGAAGCAGGAGAGGTATCTGAACATCGTGCTGGATGAAACAAAGCGTCTGACCAAGCTGACCCAGGGGCTTCTGGATCTGAACCGCCTGGAAATCTACGGCACCTATCTGAAGCTCAGTAATTTTGACTTCATCGATATCATCCGGTCCACCCTGAATACCTTTGAGATCAAATGCATTGACCGGAATATTGCCATTTATCTGAACAACCATGCGGAAAATACTGTTGTTACGGCAGATAAGACAAAGATCCAGCAGGTGGTTTATAATCTGATCGATAACGCCATTAAGTTTACCCCGGAGGGAAAGAAAATCTACGTCACGATCACCGAAACGGATGATAAGCTCCGGATATCCATCAAGGATGAGGGTATCGGCATGACGGAGAACACCCAGAAAAAGATATGGACCCGCTTCTACAAGGACGATGCCTCCCGCGGCATGGATAAGCAGGGAACAGGACTGGGACTTGCCATTACCAAGGAGATCATCAAGGCGCATAATGAGACGATTGAGGTAAAGAGTGAAGTGGGCAAGGGCTCGGAGTTCATCTTTACCCTGAAGAAGGTGAAGGACACGGAGCCGACGCATACCGGAAATACCGAGATCCTGATCCAGAAATAAAGCAAACAGAAATGGAGAAAACATGAACTATATTGAATCACTGCGGGAAGGAGATATGATCTCCGAGATCTACTTCTGCAAAACAAAGACCAACGCGCTTACCAAGGGCGGAAAAAAATACTGCAGTCTGGTCCTGCAGGATAAGACAGGAACAGTCGACGGAAAAATATGGGATCTTGCCGGGACGGAGCATTTTGAGGAAATGTCTTACGTTTTTGTGGAGGCGCAGGTGACCGTTTTCCGGGATCAGCATCAGCTGAATATCCGGCGTATCCGTCCGGCCAGGGAGGGAGAGTACGATGTGCGCGAATATATGCCCTGCTCCGAGCGTGAACCTGCGGAAATGGAAAAGGAGCTGGATGACATGATCCGCTCGGTTAAGGAGCCGAACCTGAACTGGCTTCTGCAGGAAATCTTCGTGAAGGATCAGTCCTTCAGAAAGCTGTTTTCGGAGAGAAGCGCTGCCCGGTCCATCCACCACGCCTTTCGCGGCGGACTGATGGAGCATACGCTTTCCGTCACCAGGACGTGCGATTACATGTCAGGAAATTATCCTCTGCTGAACAGAGACCTGCTGATCACTGCCGCCCTTTGTCATGATATCGGAAAGGTATATGAGCTTTCCTCTTTTCCGGAGAACGACTATACGGATGTGGGAAATCTCATGGGACATATTGTGATCGGCGCGATGATGGTGAGAGACAAGATCCGGGAAAAGGGCGATTTTCCCGCGCTTCTCGGCAATGAGCTGGTGCACTGCATCCTTGCCCATCACGGCGAGCTGGAGTTCGGTTCACCGAAAAAACCGGCGCTGATGGAGGCGATGGCACTGAATATCGCTGATAATATGGATGCCAGAATGGAAACCTTCAAGGAGACGCTCCGGTCCTCCGACGGAAGCAAGGACTGGCTTGGCTATGTGAAGGCCTTTGAAGCCAATGTGCGCAGAACCTGAATCTGATCGGCCGGGCTCGAAAGATAGTGTCAAGTGACGTATGAAAAAACAAGGCCCCAAAATCGGCTCGGTTGAACCTTGAAAAATAAATATCTGTAGATACATTCATGCGGCCGGCGCCGCTTTTCGCCCACCCCATTTACTTTTTGGGACAAGCGAAAATAACGGCCCCACCCCAGCTCAAAGCGGCACCTGATATACAGAAAATATTAAGTTGTAGGTGATCGCGTGCGATAGGCTTCTCTGAGGGCTTAGGGCTCTGCCCTAAGAACCCGCAAGGGACTCGTCCCTTGACCCGATTTGCGGGCTCTGCCCGCACCCGTCCTCACCGGAAGCAGGGAAAGGCGCTTGGCACCTTTCCCAACAGACAGGATAATCCGTGAACCTTATGTCAAGGGACTTTCGCGGCATATCCTCACCGGCTGCGCCGGTTCCGGTATTCCACGATTCCCTTGACAACGGTTCCGCTCCGTGATCATGCGGAAGCCTGTTGTTGCATTTTAAGGATCGTCTGTTGTCCAAGGAAGATCATAAGCTGCCATTTACCCGGCATGTTCTCGCCGTTTTTGATGAGATCATCTTCGACCAATGGTTTGTATCCATTGTGTCTGTGAGGTCGCAGGAAGTTGTAATAAGCAACCCAGAGAGCGAGATCATAGTTAGCACCATCATAGTTATCAAAGCCGTTCGTCGGACGGTAGGAAGCCTTATAAGTGCGGTTTAATCGCTCTATCATCTGCTTGTATGGACGGAACTCTTTTGATACTTCGTCATCATTTGTAAGACCGATGACCTGTGTGATGTTAAATTTAAACTTTTCTTTGAACTGTACAAAGAACTGCTGGGCGGCGAGAGGGTATGCGCTGTAGCCATCGGCGATGAACCTGAAGTTTTTGGGAAGTTCTTTAAGGTGCTGGAACGCCATGCGCATTGCCATGATACAAGGTCCTACACCACGGTTGTCTGATACCTGATACCCGATGATAACACGGGTTGCAGCGTTCATGATAAACCAGATATACCCTTTGATCCCGCGGACTTTGATATAGGTTTCGTCAGCCGTCATTGCAAGGTGATCAGGATCCTTTTCGTAAGGATAGGTATCAACAAACGGCTTTATACAGAGAGCGGCAGTCTTGCAGTAGTTTGCGACCATCTGGTGGGATATGGAGATGTTATGAATGTCCTTCAGGGCTTGAGCCGTTTTACGGAGTGACAACCCCAGGTTGACCCGGTAGGAAAGACAAAGTGACATGATGTAGGCATTGTTCTTTGTGAACTTCAAAGAAGATGCATTCTTCGGCAGTGTGGTGATGTCCATCTTGAAGAAATCTATCGTGAATTCACGGTAGATATAGTGCAGTTTGTACTTGTTCTTGCCGTAATCTTCTTCAAGATCCTTTTTGTCAACCTTTTTAAGGTTGTGGAGATAGTAAGAGCATTTCGGGTTGATGCATTTGTGAACAATGAAGTGCTTGCGATCCTTCTTTGGAGTAAGGGAATGCATGCAGTAAGGACACCTCAGTTTCAGACGTGAGACTTCCGTAGATTCCTGAAGGAAGGCATTCTGGCATACTTTGCATAGGAGCTGACCCTTGGAACCATTGTTCTTGTAAAGATATATTTTTGGAGCGTTGCATCTGGGACATTTGCAGTCATCAGGGATATCACATTCACCGCGGCGACTGACCGGCTTAATGGGCTTGTAATCGTCCTTATATCGCCACTCAAGGTACTTCATGAAGTCGCGGTAGTCCCAGGGCTCCACATGAAGGATCAGAGGGAGCTTATCCACTTTAAACTTCTGGTATTTTGGAGAGTGGGAGTCATCAAAAGCCCACTGCTTGATAGGAATGTACTTACAGATAAAGTTTATCAGCCAGATATTTTGCTGATAAAGATATTGAATGATTTGAAGTAAATAAAGTATAATGTTCATGAGCATTGGCTCCTTTCTGGATGTCGGTTTGGCGATTGACATTATACCAAAAAAGGGAGGTCAATGCTCTTTTTATTAAAACCTCCCGAAAATAAAGGATTTAGTAACAAAAAAGTAGTGTCAGACTTGACACTACCGCCCCTTTTTTGGAGGATAAGCATATGAAAAAGAAGATCATCATCACTACAATCGCTGTCGTTCTGGCACTTGGTTCCGTCGCAACCGGTGCAGCCGTTTATCATGGAACTCATAAGGGGGCTTCCACTGAGGAAAATCTGTACGTAAAGAACACCGAAGTATCCACGGACGAGAAAAATCCGGACGTAAACACTTCCAAAGTATCTAAGGATGAGGATAATTCGGACGTAGACACTTCTAAAAAACCTACAGACAAGAAGGACTCGGACGTAAACACATCTAAAGAGTCTACGAACAAGAAAACGACCGAGCAGGCTACTACACAGAAGGGCTCCGATAAGAAGTCTACCACGGAGAAGTCTACTACTGCTAAGACTACAGAGAAAACGACTACCCAGAAGACTACGCAGGCTTCAACCCCAAAATCTACCACGCAGCAGTCCACCCAGAAAGCTACGACACAGCCTGCGACCCAAGCACCGACAGAACGGGCAACTACACAGCCCTCTACACAGAAGGCAACTACACAGCCTTCCACTCAGAAGCCGACAACGCAGCCTGCAACTCAGGCACCGACAGAGAAAGCCACAACACAGCCTGCAACAGAGAAGACTACGGAGTGCAACCACAACTGGGTCTGGGCTACGAAAACCGTGCATCATGAGGCGGTAACACATCAGGAGCCGGTGTACGATCAAGGGTGGGCTGAACCGGTTTATACCACCGTGATCCACTGCGGTGTGTGTGGGAATGATTATGCGGATATGAATGATTTTAGAGAAAGAGATCACTGTTATGGTAGCTACGGTGAGCAGAATAGGATTGTCGATTATATTGAACATGAACCAGAAATCCAGTATTATGATACCATAACTGATCAACCAGCATACGATGAGGAAGTAAACGATTACCAGTATTGCTCGATCTGTGGAAAAAGGAAGTAGCTCGATCTGCGGAAAAAGAAAGTAGTTGACATATACATATTTATGTGTTATACATTTATCACAGTTTCCACTAAGAGGCTGTTTCCCCCGTTTCGGGGGATCCGGCCTTTTTTTTATATAAGAGAAGCTGATCCAAGCACGGAAGGTGCTTTTTTTTATTCCCAAAAATCCGTCATAAGTATAAGTAAGAGGGAAAAATTGATAATTACGGACATCTGAGAGAAGATTGGGGCGGTTTTGGGCGCGCTATCGCTTAACAAAGTAAGTTTATTCGCACAGAATACTTTAGATTATTAACTGAATGGCAAATATCTACCACAAATGCCGGTATAATGCTACTTTCAACCAAATTTGCCTTAAATCTTTTTTCTTATTCCAGAAAAACCGTCATATGTATAAGTAGATACCCCAGAAAAGCATTACGAAGTGGGGCGGGAGGGAAATTTTTTTGCAAAGGTTATCCTTTTTTAACTTCCATGACGACTCCCGCCTCACCTCGGAGTGCTTTTCCCAAAGGAGGGTTGGCTACAAAGCGAAAAGCAACAAAGACCACGGAAGATCATTTTTCCAGGTGATCTTTCAAATCAAAAAAAGGAGGAGCAAAGCATGTTTCACCACAAGAGAAAACTGATCGCTTGGCTTCTTGTTGTCGTGATGATCCTGACTCTTGTCCCGGTATCCCGGACATCGAGTCTTGGCGCATCAGCGACAGAGATGCCAACCGGTGAAAGCCCGGACGTAACTATAGGCGAAGCTGCGGATGCAGCGGAAGTAACGGAACTCGAAGTGACCGAGAAATCTACCTTGACTGAAGAGGAGACCGAGGCGGTAACGGAAGAAGAAACGGAAACCGAAGAAATTGAATCGTCTGAGGAAGTGACAGAGGAAACGGATAAATCGGAAGATCCGGATACCGAAGAAGCTTCTACCGAAGAGATTTCTACAGTCGAAACTTCGGAAGAAGAAGTAGTAACTGAGGCAACTGAAGAGGCTGTAACGGAGGAAGCTTCCACAGAAGAGCCTTCAATCGTGGTCAATCCGATTGAAGAGAACGAGTTTGTAGGCGCATCCGGAACGGCAAGTATCACCTGTATCGTGTCTGAACTAAAGCATTATGCTCCATACGGCGAAGGAAATCCAAAGATCATGTTCCACCAGACATTCGACGTTTCGAAGGGAAACTATAAAGTGATCGGGGACGGAACCCACTTTACGATCACCTTTCCGGATATCAAGCTCACAGGCTTTGGACTGAAAGATAAATATGAGGATCTGGGAAAGCCGGATCTGATCGAATGCATCGGCCATCTGTCTGAGAACTGGTTCAGAGGCAATGTCACATATCAGTTTGAGATAGTCGATCTAGCAAAGATCTGAACGATCTGCAAAAAAAGGGCACGGATAACTTCCGTGCCTTTCTTCTACTCTATCATACCGAAATGCCGGAAGGCATCCAGTATCATTTCTTTCTTTCTCTCTGTTATCTTTATCGTGCTTTCACTATTCAGCTTAAATTTGATTCCACATCTTCTCTTCATTTCCGCTATATAGGCATTACCCGCCGGTCTTCCATATTTTTCACGGATATAATCATCAATCTGCTTTGTAGTCACATTTTTCCGGGGTTCATCCGGGTATATATTATCGACCAGTTTAGTAAAGCTTTCCCGGGTAAATCCGACACAGAAGGTGAAGTTATCTTTATCATAACTGATATTGTTATCGGACAGGATCTCCCCTAATTTATCACACTGACGTTGACTGGAAGTTGTAATACTGATCTTTTCCTCTGCCTCTTCCAGAATGAACGGCACAAAGATGATCTCCCGTGGGTACATCGTGTACATAGCGGTTTTAGCCAGATCAACAAACTCCTTCTCTTCTGTTGACCGATATACAGAGCAGAGCTTACCATTAGCTTTATTGGTAAGATCCTTCATATGCTCCGGATCACTGACATAAAACCTGATCAAGGTATCCATATGTACTTGAGAAAATGGCAGCCGGAACGTGAGATCATTTCTCTCGTAAGAAATACCCATCCGTGCCATCAATAACTCG
The DNA here is from genome assembly GCA_002372545.1 of Lachnospiraceae bacterium UBA3732. Lineage (GTDB taxonomy): Bacteria > Bacillota > Clostridia > Lachnospirales > Lachnospiraceae > Eubacterium_Q. Next base: position 31,177 of record DFHD01000072.1, read on the forward strand.
ATACACTCTGCCGATTCGGCATTATCCGCAATATACTCTTGCAGATTCTTTGTCTTTACGACAACGATAGGATAAGTGGACAATCTGCTGATCAGTCTGCCGATAACCCTGTTGCCATATAGATTTATCTTGGCTGAGCGGAATGCGATATCCGCCTTTTCTGCATCGTTTAATCGCATATTGGTCAGAACAAGGTCTTTCTTTACGGGCTCAGCTGCTTTATCTCCATAATATTCAATACAAAGATAGAACTTCTCATTATGATAAGAGACATTTAGCCGTTTAGCCGATATCCGGCTCAGTTCCTCTTTCTTATTCTCCGGAACGATGATCTGCGCAGTTGCCAGATACTGTTTACCGCTTTCGGTCTTACAAGATAAACTCACGACCTGGTCATGGATATTCGTTTTGACGTTTGTTTTCCATACACATACCATACCAGGATCCGCACGGAGTTCATCTATCTCTTTCTGCAACTTTTTTCTGGTCTTAAGACTGCTGACAGCGTTCATATCCTTGAATAACTTTTCACGCTTACATACGATCTTTTTGGCATCCATGATCGCACAGGTCTTGCAATTAGCGATAAGCGCAGAGGGGATCATCTTTGTTCCAATGATCTTTCTGCTTCCGATCTCTTCGATTTCCCGCACGGCAATATCAACTGCTGAACGATACTCATTCATCATGCGTATGAGATCAGATCCGCAGCCCTGGGGGATGATTTCGAACTGAAGAATACTATCAAATTTACGAGGCATATACTGTTTCCTCCCTTTATTATAGTATAACAATACAATATAATAATGTCAATAATATTAGAAAAAAGTGTTCACGTACAAATTTTTTGTCTCAAAATCCCCGTTTTTTCTGCCTTTTTTTCCGAAATATGTATATATACCAAACAATCGTCATGGAAGAAGGAGGAAGATCAATGTACAAAGAGAGGAAAAATTATATCGTGAAGCTGGGTAATTATGAATTTAAAGTGAGAGCCGCTGATGAAAAAGCGGCTGAAAGCATTGCTTTTACGATATGGCTGGACAACGAAGACCTCTATCCTGAAAATTTTTCAGAAATCGAGGTCAGAGAAGTTCCCCTCATCTAAGAAAAGAGAGCCGTGCATCATATCAATGTGTGCAGGGAATCTTGGACCGGATCGAGATCAAGGGACGATGAGGAAGACCATATGAAGACTATGCGTATTCTATATATTCATCCATTGCGGAAAAATTTGAGGCAATAGTTTCACTTGCATACGATAACTCCCGCTTCATAGATTATTACGATATCTATGCTCTTGCTATTTCAAAAGAATTTGATGGAGCTAAACTAATAGAATCGGTTAAGAGAACATTTGAGCATCTTGAAGATAACCAAGTACCTGATACAGTTACGGCAGAGTAAATCTTTGTCGTAAGGGGCGGTGTCAACCGTCCCATGATGCGACCCCACGGAAGTTACACCGACAAAATGTAGGAGTTATTGCAACGAACTACAGGGGAGTCGCAAGCCCATTACCTTTAGGTGATGGGTAGTTGACGAACATCATTGACTTATAAGAGGAGAGAATGCTATATTATACATGAAATAATTGCGGATAACCGCAAATAAATCATGCGAGGTGTTTGGATGTATCCGAGGGAACAGTATTTGAAAGAGATCATCTCAAAGAAAGATAACGGACGTATTAAGATCATTACGGGACTGCGCAGAAGCGGCAAATCGGTACTATTGTTTCAGCTGTATCGGGAATGGCTTCTGGGAGAAGGGGTGAAGGAAGA
>DFHD01000111.1 GCA_002372545.1 Lachnospiraceae bacterium UBA3732
TTCGCGAAAAACCCGAGTTGGACGGCGCACGGCTCACCGGCTCCATTTTGCCGCCATCGCCTGCAGGGCAGTTTATGCTATACCAAATCCATACAATTGTAATACCATTCTTATGAGTATTGAGTCACCGGAGCTCTAGGGACGTAGTAAGCGTCAAATAGTTGGTGTTGTATCCAAGTAAAGAGGCTCTTCGTAGAATGAAGAAATAATCTTTCTACAGGAGGTCCACTATGGATAAGCAATCACTTGAGATCCGTACCCGCCAATGGTATGAGATCGTCCTGGAAGCCAACAGCAGTCCTTTGAGCAAAAAGGAATGGTGCCGGCAGAACAGCATTTCCCTGAAAAGTTTTTATTACTGGCAACGCAAGCTCCGTCAGAAAGAGGCAGAAAAACTAAGAGATGTAACACCTGCCGCACTGACATGCCTGAATGAAGCCTTCCCCCATTCCCTTGCTGCCAATACCCATGTGGAGACAGAAGAACGGACCCGTTCTGCCGGAACAGGGATCCTCCCGGAACTCATTATGCAGAAAGGTGCTTACCATCTTCTGATCGGCAAAGGGATCTCCGAGGACACTCTTATCACAGTACTGAGGGCGATAGATCATGCTTAAAGAAGGTGCCGGGGTGAAACGTGTCATACTCCGGGCAGGAAAGACCGATCTGCGGCGCGGGATCGACGGCTTGAAATCCATCATCCAGCTGGCCTACGGGATGGATCCCATGGAAGAAGGGACACTTTTCCTGTTCTGCGGAACACGGAGGGACCGCATCCGCGGGCTCTTGTACGAAGGCGACGGATTTTTGCTGCTCACAAAAAGGATAACGGACGGCGTTTATCAATGGCCCCGCAAGTCAACTGACGCCAAAGAACTGTCAAAAGAGGAATTCTCCCGTCTGATGCATGGGTTTACTGTCACATCTTCGATCCGGTCATATCAGGATATCGGGGAACAGGACGGATCGCCGCATTGAGCTGTCCGTGAGATCCCTCCGGCAGCTTGCCTTTTTTGTCTCCAGGACAGACAATAGGAAGTGACATTTTTCTAAAATATTATGTAACTTTTTATTGACACTCGTTACATATAGTGATATAATTATCTTATAATTAATGTAACGAGGATCTCAAGGGAGGCAGAAATGGCTATCGTCAAACAATACCATAAAGATACCAACACAACCTATGTCTATGAGTCAGAGAGCTACTGGGATGCTGAAAAGGGCCAGTCCCGTTCACGCCGCCGGGTCATCGGGAAGCTGGATCCTGAAACGGGGGAGATCATCCCTACAGGAAAACGCGGACGGAAGAAAAAGGATCCCGCCCAGGACATCCCCGGCTCCTCTGACGGGACTGCAGCACTTTACGCCCAGAGCCTGGAAAAGATCCAGGCCCTGGAGGAACGGATCCGCACCCTTGAACAGCAGGTCTCCGGGCTGGAACGCCGGAATGAAAGGCTGGCCGCCCTGATCAGGAAGTCAGACAGGCTCCTTATGCAGAACCATCAGATGCTGGTGGATTCTCTGGGAGAAGAATGACTGTTACTCCGGGAAGGGGCGGGCTGACCGATGGACGCAAAGCTGCAGTGGTTCCGTGAAGGCCTCGAAGGCCTTTCAGTACAGGAACTCAAAGATATGCTGGTGGAAGAGCATGCGAAACGCATGCAGGAACATGAAGAACGTATCCGGGAGCATGAAGAACGGATGCGTGAGAACATGCGCCTGCTTGAGTTCGAACGCTCTTCTGCTGCCATGTCCAGAGAGTACCAGCGCATACAGGACAGGCTTGCCGCTGCTGAAAAAGAACTCTCAAAGAGCCGCGCGCTCTGCAAAAAACTGCAGGAACAGAACGATTCCCTGACAAAACACCGTTTTGGGCGCCATTCCGAAAAAACAGATGTCCTCTTTGAAAGCGCTGATGACCCCAATGAAGATCCCCTGGCTGAAGAACATATGCCGGAGGCTGAAAGCCGGACCTCCCCGCCGCTGAACTTCGAGGCGGCCGTCCGGAAACTGGCCGGAAAGACCGGGACCCGCGGCGGTAAAAGGAAGGGAAAGCGCATGGATGACCTGAGCCGCCTGGAGCAGGTGCACCGCTTTGACCTTGATGTCGATGAGATGGACAAAAAGTTCGGGAAAGGAAGATGGACGATCGTAAACTGGCACAGCTACACCACTGTGAAACATGTCAGGGAGGCTGTATATGCCGAGACAGTACATGAACCTGTCATCAAACAGCTCGCTACAGGGGAACTGGTCAGCATGCCCAGGCCTTTTGTACTCTATCCTTATTCATTTGCGTCCCCTTCACTGGCCGCGGATATCCTTTACAAAAAATATGTCCTTGGGCTTCCCCTGTACCGCATTGAGAGGGATTACCTGCTGTGTGACCTCATACTTTCCAGGCAGACGATGTCCAACTGGGTCATCCATTTCGCGTTCGGCTTGTTCGGCCCGGTCTATGACCGCATGATACAGGAGCTTATGGAACAGCCCTATCACCAGAGTGATGAGACCGTTTATGAGGTCATCAGGGACGGGCGGAAGGCCGGCAGCAAGAGTTTTATCTGGCTGCACACTACGAGCGAATGCTATGACGATCATAAGATCGCAGTCTATTGTTACGAACCCACACGCGGTACAGACCACCTGCGGAGATTTTATGCCGGATGGGACGGCACTGATACTTCTGACGCCTACACCTCCTACCTGGTCATGGAACAGGAGACCGGCGGGCGCTTTCTTGTGACAGGATGCCTGATGCACTGCCGCCGCAGGTATGCTGACGCCTTCAGCCTTCTGGATCTGAAAGGGCTGACTCAGGAACGGATACAGGAACTTCCGGAAGCAGCTGCGATCCGGCTGATCAGGGACATCTACCATGAGGAGAACCTGATCAGGGACCTGCCCGCCAAAGAACGGCTGCTCATGCGCAGACAGAACGTCAGACCGAAGGTGGATACATTCTTCCGTTTCGCGGATGAGTTTGACACAGATGCTCCCGGGGTCAGCAGCAAGATGAAAGATGCCATCATGTACACAAGGAACCAGAAAAAATACCTGTGCCGGTTCCTGGAGGACGGGAATATCCCTCTTGACAACGGGAATGCCGAACGCTGCCTGAAGCCTGTGGCCCAGGGAAGGAGGGCATATCTGTTCTCGACAAGTATCGACGGCGCAAAAGCGAACACGATCATCTATACGCTCGTCGAGACAGCCAGGAAAAATGGCGCCGATCCCTACTATTACCTGAGGTTTGTACTGGAGAAGATGCCGGGTCATCTTGATGGAAAAGACCGTTCTTTCCTGGCGGAAATGATGCCCTGGTCAGATACGTACAGGCGGTACGAGTCGGCAGAACGGAACCGGCCGTTCCGCGCCAGTGTTCCTGAAAGTCAGACATGTCCTTCCCGGCGCCAGATCACAGGCAACGTATCCTGACCTGATACGCCACTTTTCAAACAACGGATGTGGCGGTACCTGAATGAATACCAGGTCTAAAAAACCTTAAGATTTTTTAGACTCGCTCACCAGCTGTCTCAGATCTGTGGCGGATACCAAAGGATGAACCTTTATTTTAACGCCAGCAGACTGTGCTGGAAATAACACCAACTATTTGACGCTTAC
>DFHD01000097.1 GCA_002372545.1 Lachnospiraceae bacterium UBA3732
TGCTGTTCTGCAAGAGTAAGCAGATACTTATTAACACCTTCAAGAATCACATCCACATCTGTTCCAGTCATCGGAACCATTGTCTTTGTGGCATCACGATATACACTTGTATTTATATATGGCTCATTGATATATATGAGATTTACACCGTTTTCATAGAGTTCTTTATACATCTTAAAGCCCTCTTCAGCATTTCTGCTCATTCTAGAAACAGAATCAAAAATAATAGTATCTCCGTCATCTACTCTATCGAGCAGCTTCTGAAGTTCTTTCCTTCCGGTTCTCTTTGTACCAGTGAACACTTCTTGATAAATCTTTGCAGAAGGTTCTAAAGACATAATGTTACGTATCTGCCTAGCAATATCCTGTTTTGCTGTTGAGATTCTTGCGTATCCGTATATCATCACAGACCTCCTTCCCGTCTGTTAAATATGTTTTTTAACGACCGTTTATATTCATATAAAATATTATCATATAATCCGACATTTTTCAATATAAAATATGATATTTTAGATGTATCCTCTAATTTCATATATTTAATAACAAAACCCTCTGCAGTGTAACAGCAGAGGGTTCTATACCATTTCTATTTAAATGTTTTATAGCATATTAAAATGTTTAAATGCCTCCATTATCATTTCTTCTTTTTCCGAAGTACAATTCGGAACACGATGTCCTTCTTCTCCTTTATTATAGTTCTCTCTTTTTTCAAAACCGCATTTATCTTTAACCTGCGCGATATTTAAATTAGTAACATGCACTCCATACTTATTCTTGATATAATCAGTAATCTCTCTATAAGTGGCTTTCCCACGAGTTTTTATATGGTGATCTGGCTCATAATCAAAGTAGATATACTCATCAATATTTTTCCAACCCAACAAGACAACCGTCTCCACATGCAGCGTGTTTGGGAACATGTCGCAGCAGCAGCCCTTCACCGCACGGTAGCCGGCCTCCTGCATAATGGCAAGGTCCCTCACCAGAGAGGTGGGCTTGCAGCTGACATAGATGATATTCCGCACACCGTAATCCAGGATTTTTCGCAGAGCCTTCGGATTCACGCCGTCCCGGGGCGGATCCAGAATGATCAGATCCGGCTTTTCCGGAAGCTCCTCAAGCTTTTTCAGTACATCGCCGGCGATAAATTCGCAGTTTTTCAGCTTGTTCAGCCCGGCATTCCTGCGAGCCGCCTCCACTGCCTCCTCGATGATCTCGATCCCATAAACCTTTTTTGCCACGGGAGACATGAGCTGGGCAATGGTGCCTGTCCCGCTGTAGAGGTCGTAAATTACCGGGAGCGCGCTGATTTCATCTACACTCTCCAGCGCATATTCCCTGACCTTTCCATACAGCACCTCTGCGCCCCTGGTATTGGTCTGAAAAAAGGAAAACGGGGATATGCTGAACTTCAGTCCCAGAACATCCTCGGTCAGGAAATCGTCGCCGTAAAGCAGCGTCACAGAATCAGGGATGATCGCATCCGCCAGGGTATCGCACTCCGTATAGAGGACTCCCGCAATGCGGCTGTAGCTGCTGAGGCTCTGAAAACGGCCTGTACCATCGCCCAGAGAAAGAAGGCCGGCTACATACTCCGGCAGATGCAGATCCGCCACAGTCTCACTCCTCTTCTCATTCCAGGGAATGTTCCGGGTATTCTCATCGATATGATAATGGGTGGTGGTCACCAGATTTACCAGGATCTTTCCATCCGAAGCAGACTCCCGGAGCACCAGGTTCCGCAGCACGCCCTCATGGCGCATTTTATGATAATAAGGCACGCCCAGCTTGCGGAAAAACTTCTGGGTATACTTCAGGATCTCATTCCATGCAGGATCCACTATGGCACAGGAATCCACCGAAATAATGTCATGCGTCGAATTTCTTCTGTGCAGACCAAGGGTAAGCGGACCGTCCTTCTCCGCATCCCCGAAGGTGAATTCCATTTTATTCCGGTAACGGAACTGGGAAGGCGACGCCAGAATCCCTTCCCACTGCATCACAGGCTTCCCGCCGGACATAGCTGTCTCTCCGGATTGACTGTCCCCGCCGAATTCAGATTTCAGAGCGGACTGGTTGTTTTCATTAAGTTGATCCTTGACCTCTGAAAGTGTCTCGTCCCCCGGAAAGCTCACCACCTCGCGAAGAAGATTCTTGATCATGCTCTCCTTCAGCGCCAGCTGATCCCTGTAAGCAAGCGTCTGGTAGCTGCACCCTCCGCATTCATAAAAATGATGGCACATGGGCTTTCTGGTTTCCCGGGGAGATTTCAGCAGCACATCACGAAGGATAGCTTCAGCACGCCCTTCTCTCTTTTTCTTTACGGATGCCGCAACCTTCTGTCCGGGGAGAGCGCCCTTCACGCTTACGCGGTAAACCCGCTCTTCGCCTGACTGCCCCATCTCCTTATAAAGAAAGCTTCCTCGATTGGGGAAGCTGTAATCTTCAATAACGCCTTCTATCATGTCACCCTTTTTCATGGATACATCCTTTCAGACCGGTTCCGTGCCCTGCCATGGACCGGTTACTTTTATACAGTTCTGTAATCAACCGCGTACTCTCCCCTTTTATCAAAGGACATGATCATATATCCCTTTCCGCTGCCGCCCCGGGGAAGGCTGATGCTTCCCGGATTCAGGATCCGGACACCCTCCCACTCCTCATCAAAGGGTATGTGGGTATGACCGTAAAGGGCAAGGTCGCAGCCGTTTTCCATGGCGGAATAAGCGAGATTCTCCACTCCGTAGGATACTCCCTGCCGGTGGCCGTGGGTGCAGAAAAACCGGTAGCCGTTCACCTCAAAAACCGCTGTATCTCTTAACTCCGGCCCTCCGCCCCGGTCACAGTTCCCGCGGATAAATACTGCCGGAACCGGCAGAGAGATCCTTTCCTCCTGCTCTGCTTCATCCGGCGCTCTGGATGCCGACAGCTTTTTGTTTCTTTCCTCTGCCGCGCGGTCGAGCATTCTCCGGATATCCTCTGTATCCGCCTCCACGTCACCCAGATGGATCAGCATATCCGGCTGCTCCCTCTTAATGACCACATCCAGCGGATTCCGGTTGCCGTGGGAATCGCTGACGATCAGTATTTTCCGGATCATTCTATTTCTGCTCCTCCAGATATTCAGCCATGGCTCTAAGCGCCTTGCCCCGATGGCTGATGCTGTTCTTCTCCTCCGGACTGATCTCCGCCGAGGTCCTGCCGAATTCCGGCAGATAAAAGATAGGATCGTAGCCAAAGCCGTTTTCTCCGGCGATCTTGTAGCCAATCCTTCCTTCCATTACGCCGGTAATGACCTTCTCCCTGCCGTCCGGGAACACTGCCGCCATAGCGCAGACAAACCGGGCTGTCCGTTTTTCATCCGGAACACCCTCCAGCCGGCTGATCAGATTATTGTTTTTCAGTGTGTAAGAGGTGTCATGTCCCATGTATCTCGCAGAATAAACTCCCGGCTCTCCTCCCAGAGCATCGATCACAAGGCCGGAATCATCTGCCAGGACCAGCTCGCCGCAGGCCTTGCCGATGGTCCTTGCCTTCTGGAGTGCATTTTCTTCAAAGGTCTCTCCGGTTTCCTCCACCTCAATATCCACGCCGGCCTCCTTCATGGAAAGGATCTCATAGCCCTTTCCACCCAGGATTTCCCGGATTTCCCGCATCTTATTGGCATTTCCCGTTGCAAAGATCAGCTTTTTCATTTTGTCCTCCCGCTTCCCTTTTTTCATCATTATCTCTCTGCTTTACTCATCTTCATCCTGCCCTGCCGTACTTTCCATGCCGGCCTCCTCGGCTTCTCCGCTTCCTCTGTTCCATGTAAAAGCCTTGAGACAGATATTGCAGGGGGTATTTTCCGCCCGGTGCCAGACCTGGCCGTAAAGGCTCATGTAGCCCTCGCCGTCCGCCGTGGTCATACCGTGGGTCATATCGCCGCTATTGCATTCAATGGCTATCGGCCGGTCGCTTCCCGGGGTATTGATGCTGACAACCACCGCATACCTCTCCCCCTTCTGAAGAGCCTCGCGCTCCGGAAAACGGACAGTATAATAACCGGCATACCGCGTCTGGCCGTCCAGTATCCATTTTCTATTCTTCAGAGAATCGGCATCCTTGAAATCATGCACGACATAAACGGAAAAACTGGTATCCGGCCCCGTGGCGTAAAAGGATACTGCCGCCAGATCCTCTTCGCCCTGCGCCTTGAATACATTGGCGAAGTAGGCCGATTCCTTACCGAAGCCCATCTGCCCGACCCAGCCGAGGTAATCCGCCTGGTAAATATGATCAAAATTATCTGCGCTTCCCAGTCTGGAATAAACGATGGCATTCTGGCAGATATTCACATCGTCGTAGGATACATAGAAATACCCGCCGTCTCCAAACCGGCTGCCCCAGCTGTTCCTGCAGATAAACGCCCCGTCCCGGGATGGACGGATAGAAAAGCTCTCCTTCGGAAAGCTGTCGTCCCAGCCCACCACAACAAGATCGTGATTGGGTTTTTCCAGCCCGTTATAATAATAAGCCGAACTCTCTCCGTTATAGTATTCGGAGGCCTGGCCGCTATAGGTCATTTCCACATAAAGCGAGGTTTCCACGCCGCCGTATTTATAAACCGCCTCCTTGATCACCTCGTCATCGCGGCTGTTCATGATCACAGCCTCTTCCAGATGACAGGCCGCTTTCCGGTTTGAGGGGCTCTCCCCGTCACCATAGGGATCGTCCTTCTCCAGCACCGGCCCCATCCAGGCTGCCAGATAAGAAATGCTGATGGCATAATCACCGCCTGCGCTCTCTTCCAGCGCATAGCTGTTATGATGGGTCAGATGATCTACAGAGAAAACCTCCTCCTCGAAGGGGAGCAGGCTGGTTTCCAGAGAGCCAAGAGCCGCAAAAGCCCAGCAGGTACCGGAAACGCCCTGGTCCCGGACAGGCGTCACGCGCCCGTAATCGCGAAGATCAAACCGGGCAGGAAGAGTATTTCCCCCATCCACATTCCGGAAAAGGACCGCATTATCCCGGTAAACATATTCTTCTTCATAGCCCAGGTCGGGAAGCAGCGCCTCCACCGGGAGATAAATCTCCCCGTCCACAGACATCATGACCGGTGCGGTGAGCGAAAAACTCCTCTCGCCGGAGTATACCTCTCCGCTGTTTGCATCGATCTCGAGCTCTTTACCGTTCCGGAGAAGCAAAAGCCTTCCCCCGGGGTACCGGAGCAGAGAGCAGCCCACGATATCCTCAAGAAAGCGCTCCGGGCAATAGATATTCAGCTCGCTGTCCGCAAGGACCGGATAGTTGAACAGGCTGAGGCTTTTTCCCTCCACCCGGACATCGACCCGGTTATCCCTGATATACTCCGCCGTCATCCTCTTCAGTTCCGCCGCCCCCTCCGCGGAGGCTTCCGTCATTTTTGCTTTTCCTTCCGGCTGCTTCAGATATACAATTAAAAATACCATGAGACCTGCCAGGATCAGCGGCAGGATCAACCATTTTTTCAATTTCCGGCCTTTCTTCCCGGCGGTTTCTTCCCGGGAAACATATAAAACCTCGCTTCGATCATTCCGTTATAGATTTTTCTGGTCTTTGCCGCCTTTCTTCCCACAGCCGCCTCCGTATCCCCGTAAGAGGAAAGCACATAAAGCGACCAGTCGGAAAGACTGTCAAACCTTTCTCCCAGCGTCCGGTAGAGACTGAAGAGCTCATCCTTTTCGGACAGCCGCTCGCCGTAAGGCGGATTGGTCACAATAAAGCCGTAGGGCTTCGGAGAAGAAAGCTGAGACACATCATGTGCCTGGAAGTGGATATGCTCCCTTACGCCCGCATCCTCCGCATTCTTCATGGCCGCCGCAATGATCTCCGGATCCTTGTCATATCCTCTGAGATACATCTTTACATCCGGCTTTTCGAGCGACAGCGCCTCGTCCGCCGCCTCATACCATATCTTCCTGTCCATGAATTTTGTCCAGTTCTGTGCGGTAAAGTCACGGTTCACGCCGGGGGCAATGCCCGCTCCCATCATGGCCGCCTCGATCAAAAAGGTGCCGCTGCCGCAGAAGGGATCCACAAGGATCCTGTCTGCATGCCAGGGAGTCAGCATGAGAAGTGCCGCCGCCAGCGTCTCGGATACCGGAGCCTTTCCCACCAGCTTCCGGTAGCCCCGCTTATGCAGGGAAACGCCGGAGGTATCCAGGCCGACGGTAACCTCATCCTTGAAGATAAATACCCGCACGGGATAATCATCCCCGTCCTCCGGAAAAACGGAGGTCCGCCAGGTTTCCTTCATCCTGTCTACCATTGCCTTTTTAACGATGGACTGGATCGCCGTCTGGCTGAAGAGCTTGCTCCGGGAAGTGGATGCCTTGGTCACCCAGAACCGCGCATCACGGGGAAGGATCCGCTCCCAGGGAAGCTTTCTCACGCCCTCAAAAAGCTCATCAAAGGTTTCCGCATGAAAAGCGCCCACCTTGAGGAGAATCCTCTCAGCGGTCCTGAGAAAGATATTTGCTCTTGCAATCGAAGAGGCGGGTCCCCGAAAGGTGACCCGTCCGTCTTCCACTTCAGTAATTTCGTAACCCAGGGCGCCGATCTCCCGCTTCAGGACTGCCTCCAGTCCGAAGTGGCAGGGCGCCACCAGTTCAAATTGCTGTTCCATTTATCTTTTCCTTAGCGTTATCAGCATTATTCTGTATCTATGTAGGGATAGGTGCTGCTCACATCCGTTTTGATGCTGTCAATGGCAGCATCCACGGAAGGCAGCTCACCGGAGTTGTAGGCCATGGATGCCGTATCCATATAGCCGTTAATCGTAGAATCATATTCCGTTGCATTCTTCAGAGAAAGTCCCTTGGCCGCCGAATCCCAGATCGTCAGCGGATTAAAGCCTGCCAGAACTTCATTTCCGCCTTTTCCTGCCGCAATCAGATTACTGATCGCCTGCTGGTTATTCACAAAGTCCAGTGTCTCCTCGGAGAGTCTCTCCATCGTCTCTGTGTCGCAGCAGAGCGTATAAAGCACCAGAGCCGCAAGTCCCGGATTTGGACAGTCCTTCATAACTGCGAGATAGGAGCCGCCCCAGTGGTAGGAAACCGGTCCCTGGCAGATGGAACAGTTGCCGAAAAACTTGGATTCCTGAGGAATACACCAGTAAACAAACCATGTACAGCCAAAGTAGCCGAAGACATCAGAGCTAAAGTTTGCGTTCCAGTCCGAGTTCCACATGGATGTCCGGTTGGTGTAGCCACCGTCATAAAGCCGTTTGGATATTTCCAGATATTCCACAACCGACGGATCCACCACCAGCTTTCCATCCTGCACCCAGGGCGAGGTTCTCTGGTCCAGGAACGCATATTTGATATCATCCGGGCCGGAAACGATCTTATAGCCTGCAGCCAGAAGCTTATCCGCCGCATTCATAAAGCTGTCCCAATTGCTGAGCTCACTCTGGATCGCTGTGGGATCGCTGGTCCCGAAAACCTGCTCGGCAATGTCGTTCCGGTAGATAAAGGATCCCGGGCACGCCTGCCAGGAAAGAGCCTTCAGCTGACCATTAACGGTTGCGAAATCCAGCGTATAGCTATAGCAGTTCTTCGTCATATCCGAAGTGATGCCAAGATCGCTTATGTTCATGCACCAGTCGGACTGCAGGAAATAATGAGCCACATCGTTATCCAGACAGATGATCGAAGGATAGGAGTCTCCTCCCAGATCGATGGCATTCTGCAGCGCGATCTTATAATCATCCGACGTTCCGCCAAGGCCAAGGTTTATAAAATTCACCTTGCTCTTCAGTTCCGGATACTTGTCGTAAAAATAATTCAGCCGGTCTCCCACTTCTGTATTCCAGGAGTAGATGTTGATCGCCTTATCGCTGATCTTATCCTGAAAAGCCGCTGCGTTGCCGGAAAGCTGTACTGCGGGCTTTGGCTCCTCTGTTGCCGCTTCCGTAGCCGCCTCTGTTGCTTCTTCTGTTTTTTCCTCTGCTCCGTCCTCGATCACCTGCTGTTCCCAATGAGATATGCTCTCGGTATCGGGTTTTTCGCCTTCGGGATAATCAGCCATACGGGCCTTGTACTCTTTATTCGCCTTTTCCGCGTCCTTCTTATCCGAATTCCAGCGGAAGAAAAGGAAACCCATTACGCCGGCGCCTGCCAAAAGGATCAGGGCCAGGATGCCCAGAAACATTTTTAAACCCTTACTCATTTCGGTTCTCCTCCCCCTTTCCTACTTATAATCCGGACTGACCTGCGGGAACAGCATGTACCGGGTGGGATTTGCTTCCGTTCCCAGGAACACATATACATCGTCTTCTTTCCAGCCAATGAACCACTTCCATCCGGACTCACTTCCCTCCGGTTTAAAACGGATATCCGTAATCTGTCCCCGCAGGTTATTATGCATTTCATCGACCACTTCTGACAGCTTTGTCGCACCGGAAGCAGCCAGGGGATTGTTCGAACCACTCTCTATGACCAGAGCGACCGTTACCTTATCGGAGGGGGTTCCGAAACCATACTGCGATGCCGCATCATATGCATCCTCATTGGCCATGCAGGATCCGAACTGGCTTCGCAGCATTTCCGCTGTATCGATATCCGTCAGCTTATCCTCCAGGATCTGGTTCTCTTTTTCCAGATCATTCTTCTCTTTTCTGACCTTCAGACCGAAGATCAGGAAAACCGCCAGCGCCGCAGCACCCAGGATACTGAGAATCAGAAAAAGAATCCCCGCTCCCTTTCCGTTTGATTCTTTCTTTTTGGAACTTACCGGGCTTTGGCCCATGTTGCCAAACTGAGCAGGCTGCCCGGGCTGTGCCGTAAGAGCCTTGCCGCCGATTCCCGCATCCACAGGCTGGCTTGCAAGCACATGATTTCCTGCTGCAGCGCCGCGGCCATAAGGCTGCCGGTTATCCTGTCCGGCTCCATTTCCCGCCACATGACTGAAGCCGCCCGGTGCTTTTTGCCCACCCATATTTCTAGGCATATCTTCTGCCGTAAGGCGTGTGGTTTCATCCATACCGAGATTTGCGGCATTCGCCAGCCTGGCAAAATCCTGCTTCTGGTTTTCCGGCATATCCGCAGCAGTAAGACGTGTGGTTTCATCCGTACCGAGATTTGCCGCACCAACCCCTTTTTCAAACGCCTGACGCTGTTCGTTATCCAGATCGGCTGCTGTGAGCCGGGTCGTCTCGTTGGTTCCGAAATCATCCTGCGGCTGATTTGGCTGGGCAGCTCGTTTCTGCGATCCCGGAGGCCCCCACTGAGGAGTCCACTGGGGCGGATTCATGCCCTGTCCCGGCTGGCCTCCAAAGTTTTGTCCGGGCTGGCCGCCGAAGTTTTGTCCGGGCTGGCCGCCGAAGTTCTGTCCCGGCTGGCCGCCGTAGCTCTGTCCCGGCTGGCCTCCAAAGTTTTGTCCGGACTGGCCGCCGAAGCCCTGTCCGGGCTGGCCGCCG
>DFHD01000081.1:0-1195 GCA_002372545.1 Lachnospiraceae bacterium UBA3732
TCGATCATGCTCATGATATCCTGGGGATTGATCTCTGACGTTTTCGGGATCCGGACCTCTGCACGGATCTCAGGACCCTGCTGGATCTGCACTCCGTCCGGTCCCTGCTTTTCATTCTCATCGAAATCCGGACCTTCGGTTCCTTCCTCGTGAGGCTCGCCTTCATATTCCAGCTCTTCCTCCGGTCCTCCCGGACCGAACCCCGGTCCATCCTCGTCCTCCTCATCTGCAGGACCCGGACCGTCCGTTATCTCATGATCATACTCTATTCCATTGGTGAATCTGGAGAATCTGGGATCAAGCTCATCCGGATTGTCCACCCGGCTGATATTTACCATCAGCCCGCTGTTGGCCATGGGGATTGCTTCCACCATCAGGGGCTGGGGACCATCGCTGAAGCCCAGTTCCTCTCTGGCCATTTCCATAAGGTCATCGAAAAGAGCCTTCGCCTTTTCGGAGCCGTATGCCAGCTCGGAAACCTGAAGGTCCCTTTCTTCCAAATCTTCCCGGTCCAAAATAAACCTTATTTTATTTTCATTTATGCGTTCCAGTCTCATACTGTCGCCTTTCTTCGGCCCACCGCGCAAAGAGTTCATGCGCTACAAACCTGCAACTTTTTTTTCTTGCCATTTGAGGTTCCCAAACGTATGATAGAAGGGAACATCCCCGATCAAAGTCTGCCGCCGGCTTTCGGTGCCCTCGAACCGCACCTTCAGACTGCAGGCAGGTTCCCGACCTTCGCTTTGATCCCATCATATCTGTTGGCAGGGGATAACTATCACAATCAGCTTACCTCCCCTTTGCCAAAGAGGAAAGGAGGTCAACCGATCGATACCCGCGATCGATCACATACCGAATACACAGAATGGGACATGCTCCGCGGAGTATGCCCCATTCGCTTTTCCGGTTTGCTAAGTGTTAACCCTCGGAGATAGCTCCTACCGGGCAACCACCTGCACAGGCACCACAGCTGATGCACATGTTCTCATCGATCACGAAGGTACCGCCGTTATCGGAAATTGCTCCAACAGGACAGGTTCCTGCACAAGCACCGCAGCCGATGCATGCATCACCAATTACATATGCCATAGTGTCATCCCTCCTTTATAGAAATGATATAACGATTGTGAACTCATTTTACACCATATCTCCATATTTCACAAGAAAATTTGTAGAATTTTACGAGGGATGATCT
>DFHD01000081.1:1266-3207 GCA_002372545.1 Lachnospiraceae bacterium UBA3732
TTAAATGTGAAGATCCGCATCGAATCTGCTTCTTAATCCTTCATGGGAATTGATAAAGGCTTTGATGCTCTTTATATTTTCCGAAACCTCGTTCATAGCCCGAAGGACCTTGTGGAAGTTCTCATATTCCTCCTCGGTCACCTGTCCGTCCATGGAGATATTGACCAGTTTTCTGGAAATGTCATCGATCGACTGTACGCTGTTCAGGAAGCGCAGCGACAGACGTTCCAGCGAATCATGCTTTATCTGTTTTTTATTTTTCCCGAGTGCCAGGTCGATGCCGATCGGACAGATATTGTTGCAGTAATCCTTGCACAGGTAAGGAGCATTATACTCCCTTGCCATGATCAGAACTTCTTCCGCATAGGGTTCGATCTTGTCCAACTCGATACGGGCAAGCCTGCTTCTTTCAATCCCAAGCTGTAGAGCGGCTTTTTCGCGACTGGAAAACACCCCATTCTTCTCGGCTGCCCGAATACGGGCTATATAATAAATATTTCCGGTTGCCTTAGATGCTTTCCTTCCCATCTTTTGTACCTCCAATAAGCGCACAAACAGCAGTGATTTTTGTTATGTTATCATAGTAACATCGGAAAATCCAGTTGTTTTTTTCGAAATTCAAGGAAAACACCTTGTATTATCCTTAAATTAAGCTATTTTAGACTAAGTATTAACAATATTTAATCTTTCTCATCCAGCCATGCCCGGTAAACCTCTCTTTTGGAGATCCCCCGGTCTGCTGCAACTGCCTTCATTGCCTCCTTTTCTTCTTTTCCCTCTGCGAGATATTTACGCATATGATCCGCCAGGCTGAGCCCTTCGTATTGCATCGCCCGTTCGGCTTCCAGCTCCTCTTCGGGTTTTCCCGCAATGACCAGTACGTACTCTCCGCGGGGCTCCGTCTCACGGTACATGGAAAGCGCTCCCTGCAGGCTCGTCATATGAAATGTCTCATGCTTTTTCGTAAGCTCCTTGCAGATCGTCAGCGGCCGGTCTCCCAGGACCCCCGCAAGCTCTTCCAGTGTCCGCACCAGCCGGTGGGGTGCCTCATAGATCACCATGGTCCTTGTCTCGCGGCCCAGCTCCTCCAGCCGCTGCTTCCTCTCCTTCTTATCCGCCGGAAGAAATGCCTCAAAAGCGAATCTCCCGGTTCGCTGCCCGGAAGCAACCAAAGCATTTACGGCCGCACAGGCTCCGGGAACCGGGACCACCGGGATCCCCGCCTCAAAGCACCTTTGCACCAGGACCTCTCCCGGGTCGGATATGCCGGGTGTCCCCGCATCCGTGATCAGTGCGATGGTTTTCCCTTCCAGCATATGACCCACCAGGATCTCTGCCTTATCATATTTATTGAACTCATGGTAACTGGTCATAGGCGTATGGATATCAAAATGCGTCAGCAGCTTTCGGCTGTTTCTGGTATCCTCCGCTGCGATCTCGTCCGCCTCCTTCAGGATCCGGACAGCCCGGAAGGTCATATCCTCCAGATTCCCTATGGGGGTTGCCACCAGGTATAAGATTCCCTCCATGTCTGTCTCCTCCTCAATTTCCCCGCTCACCCGGATGCTTCTTTGCCTATGGTTTCCCGTACATCTCCAGCAACCGCTCTGTATAACTTCCGTCTCTGTTGTATACCACCAGGGTCGGAAGGATCGTCAGCTGTGGTCCGCCTCCCTGCACCGCCTCAAGCAGCACCATATTCGGTTCCTGATCCTCATGCGGCTGGACAAGCTGCATTCTCTTCGGTTCCAGCCGATATGCCTGCAGGGTCTGCATCAGCTCCGGCAGTCGGAACGGCTTGTGGACCAGGAAGAATCTGCCTCCCGGACGCAATACGTATGCAGCTGCCTTCACCACATCCTCCCAGTTCACTGCAATCTCGTGTCTGGCAAGATTATAGGCAGCCGTATCATTATGTAAACCACTTGTTTCTTTGATATA